>NZ_JAATTW010000008.1:0-86839 GCF_013414205.1 Pseudoalteromonas sp. MIP2626 | reverse complement strand
GCGTAAATCTGGTATCTTTCTTCTTGTGTCAGCTGTTTATATTTCATTAAAGCAATTTCCTTTGGCGAGAAAATGGCAGAATTATAACAGCTGGCCATCTAATCTGAGAAATTGCACTTATTATCCGAATTTAGGGTTGTAAAGTAGTAACTATACGGCGTTAATTCAGTTGCAGTTAACTATCGTAATGAGTTAGCAGTAGCTGCAATCAGCTTGGTTGTTAAATATTAGGCAAAAAAAAGCCCAGCTAAGCTGGGCTATAAAATATTCTAAGGAGAAGTGCTTAATTTTGGGTTACAGTAAATTGCCCAAAAGTATAAACTTTAAACAAATAAAATGTATTGATTAACACCAAACTCATATTCGAAACAATACTCGACGACATAAGATCTAAGCTAAATGATAAAAATAGCAAACCACAGGCACTAACCGCGGCAATACGCAGTAATGTGAGTTGGTTAATAAAGAATGCACCTAAACCTAGTGCAAGTAATATCGTGTTTAAAAGCCAATCTAGCTCGTTCAGCATGGTAGTTTCAATAGTTCATTTGTTGAAAAAAGGAGCGCCATTATGTTGATCTTTTGCACACCTTTCAACCAAGTAATTTTAAATTTTCAGATTAGTTTTTTTAATGCTAAAAGTAAGCTTTATTGCCGCAATAATTCCATTATCGGCAATTACTTTATATTTTTGACAGCTTTTTGAGTTAACCGTATCAGTACATAAATAAAGTGCCTTACGCTTACTGTCTAGCTGTGGCTGTAAGTTTGAATCGAGGAGCGTTGCGCCGTAACCAAATACCCCAGGCCAATAAATGCTATTACTCACCATACCTAATTTATGATAACTAAGCAGTGTAGGCTTAGGGATTATAATTATTATAAATAGTAATAGTCCAAGCGTGGTCAGCAAGCTGCTTTTAGACTTTTGCGCTGCTTTATTGTTAGCGCTTGTATTAGCACTTTGTTTAATATTATTAGGCTTTGTAGCCGTACTGCGGTTTTGCTTGTTTTTTGTTGTTTTTGTACTTCTAGGTGCTTTACCTAGTAATGATTGTTTTTTTGTATTTGTAGACATAAAGCAAATCTGGCCTTTTTGGTGTAGTTCTCTATAATAAATAACTGTATTTAAAGCAAATGATAGCATTTGCAAACATTGCTTTTAGCCTATAAGGATCAAATATGAACACGCAGCTTGCAATTTTAATCGTTGATGACGTTAGTACTGTGCGCAGCTTTTTAAGCCAAACATTGATGCATTTAGGCATAGAAAACGTAAAAGAAGCATCAACTGCCGCACAATGTATTAATGAGTGTCGTGCTGCAAATTATAACATGATTTTTTTAGATATAGAGTTACCTGATGGCGATGGTAAAGAGTTAATTGAGCAAATTAATCAACTGAACCCAGAAACAAACGTGGTTATGGTGTCGGCGCACTCAGGGGTTGAAAATGTAAAAGATGCAATTGATAAAGGGGCTAAAGGTTTTGTGGTAAAGCCTTTCTCTCCTAAAAAAATAGCAGCTATGCTGAAAAAGTTTTATCCCGAGCTAGAAGGGGTTTAATAACTTACGCGCCATTTTATTAAAAGCGCTTATTTAAGCGCAACTGCCCTAAATAAGAATGTGTGATGATTTTGCTGTATGAATTAGCTATATATCTGTTTAACGCTGTAAATATTAAATATAAAGCAAAAAAAAAACCGGCCAAGGCCGGTTTTTATATTCTTGCAAAAACAAATTATAGTGCTTTAATTTTAGCAGCTATGCGGCTCTTATGACGAGCAGCTTTGTTTTTGTGAATTAGACCCTTAGTTGCGTAACGGTCTAGGATAGGTGTAGCAACAGAAAAAGCTTGCTGTGCAGCTTCTTTATCACCAGCTTCAATAGCTACGATTACTTTTTTGAAGTAAGTACGCATCATTGAACGACGACTTGCGTTGTGCTGACGGTTTTTTTCGCTTGTAATAGCGCGTTTTTTTGCAGACTTGATGTTAGCCAAGGTTTGCTCCTAACAATCTTAAATAAAGCTTAAATTAAAGGCCGTGGAATATGCCTGTTTTTATCATGAATGTCAATTTAATTTTGACAATCCAAGAAAAACTGCTCCTTATAACGAACATCAATTTGCCGCTCTAGCAGTTAATATCGACATTGTAACAAAGCATGAGGATTCAGCCTAGTGCTTTAAAGCGATTTATAAAAAAGACTATGGCATAATTACTTATCTTAATGATTTTTAGTGTGGGTTTGCGGTGTCAAAAGGTTTATTTCGCTCCGGTATGATTGTTAGTTGTATGACAATGATATCGCGTATTTTAGGGTTAGTTCGCGATGCGGTTGTTGCAAACCTCCTGGGAGCCGGTGCTGCGGCCGATGTTTTTTTGTTTGCTAATCGAATTCCTAACTTTTTACGTCGTTTATTTGCAGAAGGTGCGTTTGCTCAAGCATTTGTACCTGTATTAAGCGAAATAAAAGAGCAGCAAGGCGACGACAAGGTTAAACTTTTTGTTGCGCAAGCAGCAGGAACCTTAGGCACTATTTTATTAATAGTGACAATTGTAGGTGTGGTTGCGTCTCCGGTTATTGCTGCACTATTTGGCACAGGTTGGTTTATAGATTGGTGGCAAGGTGGCCCTGATGGCGAAAAGTTTGAACTTGCCAGTGCATTATTAAAGCTGACATTTCCGTATTTGTTTTTTGTAAGCCTTGTGGCGCTAAGTGGGGCGGTTATGAATGTATATAACCGCTTTGCTGTGGCTGCGTTTACCCCAGTGTTATTAAATATATCTATTATTTTGTGTGCTATTTTTTTACATGACCAATTTTCGGTAGGTGCATATGCATTAGCTATCGGTGTATTTATTGGTGGTGTGGTGCAATTACTGTTTCAGTTGCCTTTTTTATATCGGGCAAAAATGTTGGCGCGCCCGCGCTGGGCTTGGCAAGACGAAAATGTAAAAAAAGTACGTAAATTAATGCTGCCTGCTTTGTTTGGAGTATCTATTAGCCAAATAAACTTATTGCTCGATACCGTTATTGCTTCATTACTCATGACCGGCTCAATTGCTTGGTTGTATTACTCAGACCGTTTAATAGAGTTTCCGCTGGGATTATTTGGTATTGGTATAGCAACGGTTATTTTACCGGCACTGTCAAAATTACACAGTAGTAAAAAAAGCAGTGATTTTCAGCATACCTTAGATTGGGGGGTGCGTTTTGTAATATTTTTGGGCCTGCCTGCTATGATAGGGTTAATGATTATTAGCCCACTTATTATTACTGTGTTGTTTGATCATGGTGCATTTAAAGAAGCGGGGATTGATCATGTTAAAGCGGTGAGCTTAGGGGTAATGGCTTATTCGGTTGGTTTAGTCAGCTTTATGCTAATAAAGGTATTAGCCCCTGGATTTTACGCCCGCCAAGATACTAAAACCCCAGTGCGCATTGGTATTATTACCTTGGTACTTAATATGGTGTTTAATATAATGCTTGCGCCTTTTATTGGCTATTTAGGATTGGCCTTAGCCACTTCAATGTCGGCAAGTTGTAATGCATTTTTGCTTTACAGGCAGCTTAAAAAAGAAAATGTGTACCAGTTTTCGTCAATGAGCTTATATTTTACCCTTAAATGCTTTGTTGCAAGTATTGTTATGGGGTTACTGGTTTGGTTTACCAGCGAGCAGTATAGTTGGACGACTTGGCACTTTAGCGAACAGGTTATTTTACTCCTAGTGTTGCTAGCAATTGCAGGGTTAAGTTACTTTACGCTGTTATTTTTGATGGGTGTGCGACTAAATACGATAAAAAGTGTAGCAATTACTGAATCGAACTAAAAAAAAGATTATAATCGGCAACTCTGCAACTTCATTCAATTTTGAGTTGTGAATTAATAACTCGCTTAAAAAGGCATTGGGTGGCATGGAGTTAATTAGAGGTATACACAATATTCGCTCACAACATTTTGGTTGTGTGCTTACTATTGGTAATTTTGATGGTGTTCACTTAGGTCATGCTGAAGTATTAAAAGGCTTACTTATTGATGCTAAAGCAAATAATTTACCTAGTACGGTAATGTTGTTTGAGCCTCAACCACAAGAGTTTTTTGCTAAAAGTAATGCGCCAGCGCGTTTAACTCGCTTACGAGATAAACTGCTATTGCTCAGCGAGTTAGGTATTGAACGAGTTATTTGTATTAGCTTTAATCAGCAATTTGCAAATATGCATGCAGAGCAATTTGTTAGTGATATTTTAATTAAAAAGCTAGGCGTTAAAGCATTAACGGTTGGTGATGATTTTAGATTTGGCAAGCAGCGACAAGGTAATTTTGACTTACTAGTAAGTATGGGCAAACAAGCGAGCATGGATGTTAAAAGCACCGCGAGTTTTCGCCAATTAAATGCTAGAGTAAGCAGTACTTTAATTCGTGAAGCGCTTGCCGCTGGTGATTTAAGCACTGCAAAGGTAATGCTTGGTCACAACTATGCCATTTCAGGGCGTGTTATACATGGTTGGAAACGTGGCCGAGAGCTGGGTTTTAGAACCGCAAATATAGCGCTTAAACGTCAAGTTTGCCCGGTAAATGGGGTGTTTGCTGTGCAAGCAACCATAGCAGGGAAACAAGTTTATGGGGTTGCCAATATAGGCAATAAGCCCACCTTTAATGGAACTCGTGCCTTATTAGAAGTTCATCTTTTTGATTTTGCACAAGACATTTATGGACAGTTTATGCATGTGGAGTTGATTAAAAAACTCCGCGATGAGAAAAAATTCGAGACATTAACACAATTAACGGCGCAAATAGCAACTGACGTTGCCGCCGCTAAGCAGTGTTTTGGTTTAAATTAGGTAGCCGATAGATACGGAATGTAGGATTAATGAGCGACTATAAACATACTTTGAACTTACCGGAAACACCGTTTCCAATGCGTGGCAATTTGGCACAACGTGAACCAAAAATGCTAAAAGCATGGTATGAAGACGACCTATATGGTCAAATTCGCAGTGCTAAAAAAGGTAAAAAAACCTTTATTTTGCATGATGGACCTCCGTATGCAAACGGCGATATCCATTTAGGCCATTCAGTAAATAAAATATTAAAAGATATTATTGTTAAGTCTAAAACCTTATCTGACTTTGACTCGCCATTAGTACCTGGTTGGGATTGTCATGGTTTACCAATAGAGTTAATGGTTGAGAAAAAAGTTGGCAAGCCAGGCGTTAAAGTAACCGCGAGCGAGTTTCGCGAAAAGTGCCGTGCATACGCTAAAAAGCAAGTTGAAGGTCAAAAGGTCGACTTTAAACGTTTAGGTGTATTTGCCGATTGGGACAAGCCTTACTTAACCATGAACTTTGATTTTGAAGCGAATGCTATTCGTGTACTTGGTCGTATTATTGAAAAAGGCCATTTACATAAAGGTGCTAAGCCTGTGCATTGGTGTACCGATTGTGGTTCTGCTTTAGCCGAAGCCGAAGTTGAATACCAAGATAAGCAATCACCAGCAATTGACGTACGCTTTATTTTTAACGACCAAGACGCAGTAGTAAGTGCGTTTGATTTAGCCGATGGTCATAAAGGTACAGGTAAAGTTGGTACTGTTATTTGGACTACCACCCCGTGGACGCTGCCTGCTAACCGAGCAGTAGCAGTACATGCAGAATTAGAATATGCACTAGTACAAGTTGAAGATGAAGGTAAGCAGCAACGCTTAATATTAGGCTCTGAGCTCGTTAAAGATGCAATGGACCGTTTTGGTTTTAATAACTTTCATGTATTAGGTTATGTTAAAGGTGCGGCGCTTGAAAATTTACAAGTAGCACACCCTTTTTACGACTTTAGTGTTCCTGTAATTGTAGCTGAACATGTTACGACTGACTCAGGTACGGGTGTTGTACATACTGCTCCAGGGCATGGTCAAGAAGATTTCGTGGCTGGACTTGAATACAAACTAGAAGTGGCTAACCCGGTTGGCGCAAATGGTGTGTACTTGCCAGACACTGAGTTATTTGCCGGTCAGCATGTGTTTAAAGCTAACGCGAGCATTGTTGAAGTGCTTAAAGAGCATGGCGCATTAATGCATCACCATGCTATTACGCATAGTTACCCACATTGCTGGCGTCATAAAACGCCAATTATTTTCCGTGCTACACCACAGTGGTTTATTAGTATGGATCAGGCTAATTTGCGTCAAGATTCATTAAACGAAATTAAAAACACGCAGTGGTTACCAGAGTGGGGCGAAAGCCGCATTGCAAACATGGTTGAGGGCCGTCCAGATTGGTGTATATCACGCCAACGTACTTGGGGTGTACCAATTGCATTGTTTGCTGATAAAGACACCGGTGCTATTCATCCAAATACGCAAGAGTTAATTGAACAAGCAGCACAATTGGTTGAAAAGTCAGGTATTCAAGCATGGTACGATTTAGACCCAGCGACACTGTTAGGTGAAGAAGGTGCTAAGCAATACATGAAAGTGCAAGACACTCTCGATGTATGGTTTGACTCGGGCGTATCGCATGCGTGTGTTGTTGATGCGCGTGAAGACTTAGCTGGTCCTGCCGATTTATACCTTGAAGGTTCTGATCAGCATCGTGGTTGGTTTATGTCGTCTATGATGACATCGGTCGCTATTAACGGCCATGCACCATACCGCCAAGTACTTACTCATGGTTTTACCGTTGATGAAAACGGTCGTAAAATGTCTAAGTCGTTAGGTAATGTTATTTCACCACAAAATGTGATGAATAAACTAGGCGCCGATATTTTACGCTTGTGGGTTGCCTCTACCGATTACACCGCAGAAATGACGGTGTCGGATGAAATATTTAACCGCTCAGCAGATCGTTACCGCCGAATTCGTAACACTAGTCGTTACTTATTAGCTAACCTAAATGGTTTTGATCCAAAAACAGATCAAGTAGCTGTTAATGATATGGTTGAGCTTGATAAGTGGATTGTTGGCCGTGCAGCACAATTACAAACAGAAATTTTAGCTGCCTACGATAGCTACCAAATGCTGTTAGTAACGCAAAAGCTAATGAACTTTTGTACCGGTGAGCTTGGCTCGTTCTATTTAGACGTAATTAAAGACCGCCAATACACAGCTAAGAGTGACAGCCACGCACGTCGTTCTTGTCAAACAGCGCTGTACCATATTGCTGAAGCAATGACGCGTTGGATGGCACCAATTATGAGCTTTACTGCTCAAGAAATTTGGGAAGCATTACCGGGTGAGCGTAGTGACTACGTATTTACATCAACCTGGTACGAAGGCTTACAAGCTCCTACTAACAGCCAGTTTAGTAACGATGATTGGTTAGAAATTCTAACAGTGCGCGATGAAGTAAACCGCCTATTAGAAGCTGCACGTAAAGAAGAAGTGATTGGTGCAACGCTCCAAGCAACTGTTAATTTATATACAGGCAAAGCGCTCGCAGCTAAATTATTAGCACTTGGCGACGAGCTGCGTTTTGTATTTTTAACATCAGCAGTAAACGTAACCGAAGTTGATAGCCAGCCGGCAGATACACAAACTACCGAAATTGATGGTCTTTATATTAGTGTTGCTGCAACCGACGCACAAAAGTGTGAGCGTTGTTGGCATTATAGCGCTGATGTAGGTGTTGAGCCTGCTCACCCTGAAATTTGTGGACGCTGTGTAAGCAATGTTGACGGTGAAGGCGAGCAACGTCAATTCGCTTAGGAGTTAATTAGTGAGCAAACTAGCCCAAAAAAGTGGTTTAGTGTGGCTATGGTTAAGTCTACTGCTGTTAGTAGTAGACTTTGCTAGTAAAACACTTGTTGTAAGTAGTATGGCTTATCAAGAGTCGATTAATTTACTGCCTGTTTTTAGTATTACTTATGTACATAACTACGGTGCAGCTTATAGTTTTTTAAGTGATGCAGGTGGTTGGCAACGTTGGTTTTTAAGTGCTATTGCAATTGCTATTAGTGGATTGCTGGTGTGGTGGTTAAAGCGCCTGCCAGCAACTAATAAAGTATTATGCGCTGCCTATTCATTGGTACTTGCCGGTGCAATTGGTAACTTATACGACCGTATTGCATACGGTTATGTAATTGACTTTATACACGTATTTTATAAAAACTCACATTTTCCGGTATTTAATGTTGCAGATTGCGCTATTTGTATTGGTGCAGCATTATTATTATTTGACGCCTTTACAGGCGAAAGTCCGAAGGAGCATAAAGCATGAGCCAAGCTGTAATTGGTGAAAACTCACAGGTTATTTTTCATTTTTCTATTAAGTTAGAAGATGGCTCTGCTGCCGACTCAACCAAAGTGCATAACAAGCCTGCTAAATTAACTATGGGCGATGGTAGCTTAACAGCTAACTTTGAAAAGTGCTTATTAGGCTTAAACGCAGGTGAGAGCAAAACCTTTGAGCTAGAACCAGAAGATGCATTTGGTCAGCCAAATCCAGATAATATTTACTATGTTGATCGCAGTAAATTTGGCCCAGAAACCCCAGCTAAAGTAGGTGCTATAATAGCGTTTACTCAGCCTGACGGTACCGAGCTTCCGGGGTTAGTGCGCGAAGTGCAAGGCGAGTCGGTAACGATTGATTTTAATCACCCGCTAGCGGGTCAGCGTTTAACCTTTGAAGTAGATATTATTGAGGTGCAAGGTTAATGGAAATATTACTAGCCAACCCACGAGGCTTTTGCGCCGGGGTTGATCGCGCCATTAGTATTGTTGAGCGCGCTTTAGATATTTTTGAAAAGCCAATTTACGTACGCCACGAAGTGGTGCATAACCGCTATGTGGTTGACGGCTTAAAAAGCCGCGGTGCGGTATTTGTCGAAGAGCTTGATCAGATACCTGACGACAGCATAGTTATATTTAGTGCGCATGGCGTATCGCAAGCGGTACGCACCGAAGCAAAGCGTCGTGACTTAAAAATATTTGATGCAACCTGCCCACTGGTTACTAAAGTACATATGGAAGTAACCCGTGCGAGCCGCAAAGGCATAGAGTGTATTTTAATTGGCCACCAAGGACACCCAGAAGTTGAGGGCACCATGGGGCAGTATGGCAATGATGGCGGCGGTATTTACCTGGTAGAAACCGTAGAAGACGTAGCTAAGTTGAATGTAAAAAATGCTGACAACTTATTTTACTGCAGTCAAACAACGCTCTCGGTAGATGATACTGCTGATGTAATTGATGCGCTGCGCGCTAAGTTCCCTGCTATTGATGGGCCGCGCAAAGATGATATTTGTTATGCAACGCAAAATCGTCAAGATGCCGTTCGCGACTTAGCCGACAAAGTAGACGTGTTGTTAGTGGTTGGCGCTAAAAACAGCTCGAACTCAAATCGTTTGCGTGAACTTGCCGATAAAATGGGCACTAAAGCTTATTTAATTGACGATGCCACAAACGTGCAAGAGTCATGGTTTACTGGTATTAATGCTGTTGGGGTAACCGCAGGAGCATCAGCACCTGAAGTGTTAGTGCAACAGGTTATAACCCGCTTAAAAGAACTTGGTGGCAATCAAGTTACTGAAAATCCTGGCGAAGAAGAGAACATTGTATTTGCTGTTCCTATTGAGCTGCGCTAATCTTAATTAAATATATATCTAATTAATTAGCTTAAAAGGGAGCCGTTATGAGCAAATCGCCACAAGTGGATGGGTTGCTTTTTTCGGCTCTTTTTAATGAGCGAGGCGTACTTGCCTCGTTAGTTGTATCGCAAGTTGTTGCTATTGTTCTGGCTTTTGCACCCAATGTAGAAGATGATATTTGGCTTCGCCTTGGAATAATAAGCTTATTTTTACACTTAATAGTGTTAGTCAGTACCTCTTCTTTATACTTCTGTAGATTTTTTTTACAAAAACGTACTCAAACTTTTCAGTTAAGTTTGTTTTTTGTCTTTTTTTTATTATCTACATGCATTTTTAGTATTTTATTTTCTCATTTTGCTTTTGATATAGATGATACAAATAGCCTAATTTATTTCATACTTCGTAATTGTATTATAGTGGCTTTACTGACTGCTTTATTCGTCCAGTTTTTATTAATTTATTTTGAAAAAGAGCAGCAAACTAAAGCGCTTGCCCGCGCAGAGCTTGATGCATTACAAGCACGTATTCGCCCACACTTTTTATATAACAGTTTAAATACCGCTGCAGAGCTTACCCATCATGATGCAACCGCAGCTGAGCAGGCTATTTTAGCCTTAGCTGCCTTATCTCAAGCGGCAATGCGCTCAGGGCAAAGTGTGCCATTAGAGGACGAAATAACCCTTAGCAAGCAATATGTTGCACTAGAAGCATGGCGTTTTGGTAACCGCTTAAAGCTCGATTGGCAAATACCCAATGAGCTTCCCGCGCTTAATATTCCCTGTTTAACTTTGCAGCCTTTAATTGAAAATGCCGTGTGCCATGGCGTAGAGCCTAGCGAAACAGGCGCTGTCATTAAAGTTGAGCTGCATGTTACAAGTGGCTATTTAACTATTATAGTCACTAACCCAATAGCCGTGGCAACCACCAATACTCGACCAAGTAACGGCATGGCGCTGGAAAATATTCGCCAACGACTTAATATTTATTACAAGGGTAAAGCGCAGCTCACTATTGCTAATAAAAATGGCGTATTTAGAGTGAAAGTAGTGATCCCTAAACATATTGAGAGTCAATTATGAATGTAATTATTGTTGATGATGAACCCTTAGCTAGAGCGCGTTTAGTACGTTTATTGGCGGCTCAAAATATAGTTGTACAAAATGAAGCGAGCAATGGCACAGAAGCACTTGCGTTAAGTAAAGTAAACCAGCCTGACTTAGTGTTTTTAGATGTTGATATGCCGGGTATTAATGGCTTGGAGGTAGCAAGTGAGCTTAACAAACTTGCAGTTCCACCCGCCATTGTATTTATTACCGCCCACCCTGAGCACGCGCTAGACGCATTGCAATTAAATGCGGCGGGTTATTTGGTAAAGCCTGTATCGGCGCAATCATTACAAAAAGTAGTTGAACAACTTGGGCGCTTAAATAAAGTACATATACAAAAACAACAAACAACAAAAATTACGTATCAGCTCGCGGGCACATTAAAAAGTATAGAAATGGAGTGTATTTATTATTTTGCTGCTGAAGAAAAATATACAAAAATGGTATTTAAAGGGGGCAGTGCGCTTATAGAGCAAAGTTTAAAACAATTAGAAACCCTTTATCCCACACATGTTTTAAGAGTACACCGCAATACGTTAGTAAATAAAAAAAAGGTGGTTGCTCTGCACTCATTAAGTAGCGGTAGTCATGCTATTGAACTACAAAATTGCCAAGAGCTGTTAGTGGTTAGTCGCCGCGAGCTAAAAACAGTTAAATCTAGCTTGTGTTAACTCATTTACTATAAAGCTATTTTGGCAAAAACAGTGTTTATTAACCGTTTATCAACAAAATCAACCGTTAGTCTTAGTAGTTCTTGAATCTATATTTTATTTGCATACACTTATAATCAGATAATATTTATTTGGTTTTATTATGTATTCACCCCCAATTAAGCGACGCAAAGGCTTCACTTTAATCGAAGTACTTATTGCTTTTATCATCCTCAGCTTTGGTTTGTTAGGCGCCGTTGCACTGCAAGCAAAAGCCAAACAAGCCAGTTTTGACTCTATGCAGCGCGCCGCCGCTGTGGCTTTAGGTAACGACATTATTCAGCGCATTCGAGCAAATGATACCATTGCATCAATTGGAAAGTATGGGAAAGCAGAAATAGACAGTACAGGTGCACTTGCTACAACTGATGCTTGTTTTGGGAAAAGCTGTGATTCATCAGGAATAGCGGATATGGATATAGTGCAATGGAAACGCGCCATTCGAGCTAGCGAAAATACGGGAACTTTAGATGATGCCACAATATGTATAAATCCAGCCTCAGTAGCAGATACTGGAGGGAAAGGGTTCAACATTGAAGTAATTATAGCATGGCAAGGGCGGCAAGAGTTCAAAGCAAATACGAATACAGGAAAAGTTACCTGTGGTGATAAAACTAATAATAAACGCCGTTTAGTGGTCTTAACCAGCTATATATATGTTAGGAGCTAACATGAAGCAAAAAGGCTTTACGCTAGTAGAAGTAATGATTTCGCTATTTATAGGCGGTTTAATTCTTGGTGGCGTTATGTTTACTTTTATTAGTATGAAAGTAACCACAAAAGACACTATGACTATCGGTGAACTCCAGGAGTCAGGACGTTTAGCTATAAATATTATGCAACGCGATATCGAGCAAGTTGGCTTTTGGGGAACTTATTATGATGACTCGTTCACAGCAGTAAATACAACCGTTTCTGCAACGACGATTACAGGTGATTGTTCAGATGGAACTAATAACGGCAGCTTTCCAGATTTAACCAGTAGCAGTAATTTTCGTACTATTTATGCAAAAACTACTAAGAGTAAAGATAACCTGCATTGCATAAACGATGGCATTATTCCTGCTGATAATAAAGAGACCGATATTCTTCAGCTCAAGTTTTTACAAGGTGATCCTCAATATGATGCTGTTGCAGGTACTAATACAACTAGCGATAAAATAAATTATTTTATCGCAGAACAAGAACAAGCAAGTTTTGTAACCGGTAAACATACCCCAACAAATATCAATGCAACTATTTGGCCATATAGTCATCATGTTTATTATATTAAAGAAGAAAAGTATTTAGTAAATAATAAAGAAATAAAAGTCCCCGCATTAAGACGAAAACGATTAGTAAATGGAAAAATGACCTCTGAAACGATAATGGAAGGTGTTGAAAACATGCGTTTTCTTTTTGGCCTTGATACTAATAGCGATAGCAAGGTTGATACTTATAAAAGCTCGGCAGCTATCTCTGCTACAGAATGGGAAAATCGTAAAGGTATTTTAACCGTTCAACTCTTCTTATTAATTAGATCACTGCAACCGGACCCCGGTATAAAAATAAAAAAACAAGAATATACATTAGGAGATGGACCCGAAAAACGAGTTTTAAAATTTGATGATAATTATAGACGCACTGTTTTTACAACAACTATTCGCTTAAGTAATGTTGGAGGGAACTTATGGAAAATTTAAAGTTGTTACCAAATAAGCAACAAGGCGTGGTGCTTTTAACAGCATTAATTATGGTGATAGCTGTTACCGGCATTGCAGTTACTCTTATGAGTAGTAGTACAATTGATATTAAAATTACTAATGCAGCACAAGAGCGAGAAGTTGCAGAAAATCAATTGATTGGCGAAGTGCAAAGAGTAATTGCGTCAGAAGCTAAAAAAGGTGCTGATAGTGACTTTTTTCTTACTCCAGATGAGATCGCTACAGATTCGGGTAAGCTTGATGCTGATGGTAATAAAATAATTATACCAGAGAAGGACATTACAGAGCCTGGGCACGAAATGAAAAGCATAATGACGAATTTAAATCGTGGTTCGCTAGAGCTTAATTGTCCTCGTAGTTATAGTTTTACAGCGGGTGTTTCATGCAATATGGTTCAAGTATCTACTACGATAGAATATGGCTCTAAAAGCAAGCATCAACTAACCATAGTTACTGGTATAGCTCAAGAGATGGCCAGTACGGGGAAGGGAATTTAAGATGAAATTTAAACTTTATATCGTACTCGTTTTATTATTTACATCAGTAATTAATATGCATGTATACGCTGAGGATATTGAGCTTTACGTAAATAAAGATGCAAATTCAGATGAAAAACCGCGAGTACTATTAATTTTTGATACCTCTGGGAGCATGGCCTTTTCTTCAAGTACAGGGGATGAGTGTAACGATAGGTGGTCAGGTAATCGAAGATTATGCTCTGATAGTAGGCTTGAGGCTGCTCAGTCAGCTATGAGTCAACTGGTTGAAGTTAATAAAGATTCTATCGATTTTGGCTTGATGCGCTTTAACGGCACTGACGGTGGCTATGTTTTAAATGGTATTGGCAGTTCGCCCGATTCCATAAAAGCATCTATTAATGATCTTCCTGCAAGTGGGGGGACTCCATTAGCTGAAACATTGTGGGAGGCTTATTTATATATTACAGGAAAAGAGTTGGACTATGCTTTTGATGTGAGCAGAAACAAAAGAGATATAACGATAGAAACTCCAATAGTTACGCAAGAAATTGTTAGAAAATGCAAAGATGTTCCTTATAGATATTGGAGTCGATGGTACAGTAAATGGGTTTGGGGGACTAAAGAGGAATGCACATCTGTTTTAGAAGATGTTGTTTCTAGCTATTCTTATATATCACCTTTTGCTGATAGTGTGGCTGAAGCAAAGCGGTGTGATAATTCAGTAAATATTATCTATATGACAGATGGAGACCCATCTTCGGGAAGTGATAATGGAAGCGATTATGATATTAGCGCCGAGCATAATAAGTATTTTGGTCGTGCTTTAACTGGCGATGATTATGTATACAGTAACCTTTTGCATCAATTAGCTAAAATCATTCATGGAACAGACGACACAATTGTCGATTTGTACCCTTCTACTCCCGATATTAATGAAACAGGGCGTCTATATACGATTGGGTTTGGCTCTGGTATGACTGCAGATGGTCAAAACTTATTAAAACAAGCCTCAACATTAGGTGGTGGTAAAAATTTGCCTGCAACTACACCAGAAAAGCTTTCTGAAGCTTTAAATAATGCTGTAGCAGCGATTAGACAGGAAAATAGTACTTTTACAGCCCCTTCAGTTGCAAGTAATAATGTAGATCAAACTCGGAGTCGAGATGCCATATACTTAGGTATGTTTTACCCTGAAAAGCATACAAGATGGCGTGGTAATCTAAAAAAACTGAAATTATCAGGTAACAAAGTTATTGATTCCAAAGATATTGAGGCGTTTGATAGTGATGGCCTTATAAAAACGAGTGCGCATACATTTTGGAGTGCTGATGGAACTTCCGATGGTAGCTCTGTAAAAGAGGGTGGAGTAAATGCTGCATTAATAAGCAGTGACAAAACTCGCAAAATACTTACAAACGCAAATACTAATGCATTAATAGATTTTAATCTTGATAAAATTAAAAGTGCCTATGACACTAATAAAAAAGCTGCTGTTATTTTTGATGTAAAAGAATCTGACTTAAAAAATACTATAGATTGGGCGCGTGGAGTTGATGTTGATAATGAATTTTCAACATCTGCAGTGCGCGGTGATATATTTGGTGATCCACTACACTCAAAGCCAGTTGCAATAGATTATGGTAACGGTGATATTCGTATTTTAATTGGCACTAATGCTGGTTTTTTACATATGTTTAAAGATGATGATACTAATAATAAAGTTAGTGAAAGTTGGGCGTTTATTCCCTCTGACCTATACAAAATCATTAAGCCTCTTCGTGAAAAAGAGAGTGGTAAAAAATACGGCATAGATGGACCTATTAGCGTTTATTTCAACAATAAGAGCCTAAATGGTAATGGTTTAAATGATGGAACTATTAACGCAAATAAAGGCGACCAAGTCTGGGCTGCTGTAGGTATGCGCAGAGGCGGTCGTAATTATTATGGCTTAGATATTACAAAGCCAGACTCCCCAAGTTTAATGTGGACTATTAAGGGCGGTGAAGGGAAATTTAAAAACCTTGGCCAAACGTGGTCTAAACCCCAAGTTGCTTATATAAAATCAAAAGGAAATACACCCCTTTTAATATTTGGGGCTGGTTATGATATTAATAAAGATTCGAATGATGCCGATAAAGCTAATATAAAAACGGAAGATAAAATTGGCCGCGGTATTTATATCGTTGATGCAAAAACAGGTGAAAAGGTTTGGATTTTAGCACCTAAGGGAGATGCATCTAAGGATACCGAATTTAAAGGGAAATATAGTATTGCTGCCGATGTAACGTTATTAGATTCTAATTATGATGGCTATACAGACCGGATATATGCGGCAGATACTGGTGGAGGTATCTGGCGTATAGATATATCAGATGAAGGAAAATTTAGTCATTTTCAGTTAGCAGATCTTGGTAATGATGCAGATAGACGTTTTTTTTACAAGCCCGTAGTGGCGAGAACTATGTTTAGTAAAGTAACTATAACCGATGATGGTGTAGTCACTCGATTAGATACACCTTATGATGCAATTGTGATTGGTAGTGGAAATCGTTCTAACCCTAATGGAGGAGGCACTGCTGATGAATTATTTATGATTAGAGATGAAAATACAGTTACTAAATTATTCGAATCTGCGCCTGAAGTTATAACGCCTAGTATGTTAATGGGGATGAATAATGATAAATTTGGTAGTGCATTAGATAATGTAACTGAGTTTGTAAAATTAGAAGATGAACTTGCGAATGATTTTGTTGGGTGGCGTTATAAACTCGCTACTGGTGAAAAGTCGTTAGCAGCAGCAACCGTTGTTGGTGGGGTTGCTTATTTTACATCTTTTACTCCTACATTGGATTCATCAATTAAAAATCAATGTTCATTAAGTGGAGGAGGGGGTTCTCTTTACGCATTTCATTTGCACTACGGTACTAAAGTTTATGACGATCTGAAATTTGCTACAAGTACAGAGGTGCCAGATACGCCCCAACTTTATTTTGGTTCTTCATGTGCAGATAGTGATGATAACGGAAAATGCGATGATGATCCTGATGAGGAAGTAAAAAGTCAGTTTTATTTAATTGGTCCGGGCATCAAAGGTGAAAATGCTGAAAACCCGCTGCAACCACTTGAAATTACAGGCCCAGGATTAAAAGTTGTAGATGATAAGATACAACTTGTTAATGAAAAAGCATTGGGATTTGGGTTTAAAACACAACAAACATATATTTATAAACGTGAAGAAAATGATGAAAACATGCAGAATGAAGACGATTAAGGAGGTTTGAATGATAAAAAAACAACGTGGGTTTACCTTAATTGAGCTGATGATAGCTGTTGCTATCGTCGGCATACTTGCAGCAATTGCATTGCCTAATTATACAGAGTATGTGAAGCGTGCTTCGCGCGCAGAGGCAGTTGCTGCATTATTAGATGCAGCTAATAAGCAAGAGCAGTACTTTGTAGATAACAGAGAGTATACAGAATTAGCGAGTGATTTAGGGATTCAAAGTAAAACAGAGAATGGGCATTTCGAATTAGCGATTAAAGTAGTTGATAAAAATACTTTTACAATCACAGCAAAACCTATTGCAGGGCCGGTAAAAGGAGATGGTGATTGCACTGCACTATCTATAACTGATATAGGTACTAAAGGTGCGCAAGGAGCAAAAACAAACGAAGGAAAGGATATTGACTATTGTTGGGGAAGATAATTAGAGTTACCTTTCCTGGCATTTATCAGTCGATTTAATACGTATTCTGCCAGTTTGACTTACAGATAAAGCCAATCCTTCGAGATTGGCTTTATCGCTATTAGGGCAATATATAAAAGTCCCATTTTGAAAACCGTTTAATGAGCCATCGGGCCTAAAAGTAAGTGCCTCTCGGGGGTACTCTAAGCTATCAAACTCATGGGTGTGTTCAAAGGTGCTTAGCATTAGCTCATCGTTATTAAGAGAAGTAGATTTATCGTTATCGATAAATAACGATATTTGCTCCTCCCAATCACCTTTTTGACATTCATTGTTTTTTAACGCGCATAAAGTAACGTATGTACCGTTTTCTATGGCGTAAAGGCGAGCATAGTTAATATTTCGGTGTAATAAGTTTACTTGATTATCAGCACGGTTTAGCGCTAAAAAATCAGGAAAAAACCACATAGAAAGCTGGCTAATAATAGCCACAATAGCAATTGTTACCATTAGCTCAAGTAAGGTTATACCATTATGCTTAGTTGAATATGTTATTAACTTCATCCCTGAAGCCTTAAATGGAGAGGTGATTATTTTAGTTTAGTAAATAATCAAAAAATAACAATATGGAGCTTGTTTTTAACTGCACTTAAGGTTGGTGTCTCCAACGTAAAAGGCAGTGCCCGATTGAGATACAGTTAATGCTTTATTATTCTCGTTATCGCTATTAGGGCAATATATAAAATCCCCAGGGCTTGTGGTAATGCGGCCACTGGTGTTAAAACGAAGGCTGTTAACTTTACCGCTATATTCCACTTTATCATTTCTAGAAACGGCCTCCATTACACGCAATAGGCTATCATTATCTTTTTTGTAGTTGCCATCACGATCAGCATCGACAAATAAAATAACACTACTCGTCGCTCCCCATTGACTTTGACAAGTTAAAGTTGGCTGATTGCTTGCAACATTAGCGCTAGAAGCAGGACATACAACGACTATTTCATCGGTGCTTGCCGCTTGCGCGCGCGCATAACTAATATTACGTTTTAGTTCTAATAAAAAGTTCTCGGCGCGGTTTTCCTCTAGCATGTCGCTACTGTTCCACAATGCAATGGTGGCAATAATACCTACAATAGCCACAGTCACCATCAGCTCGAGTAAAGTGAATCCGTATTGTATTTTTTTCATATTGATCCCGTAGGTTACTTATTGTTTTAGTATAGCTATTTTTATTAGCATAATCATAGCATGGCAGATTGTTTTATCAGCGTAATACAGTCACTTTGTTTGCTATGAGCCTTGTGATTGTCTAAAATCGAGGCAACTGTAGCTTTAAAAAGTAATTAATATGAAAAAAATAGAAGCAATCATTAAACCTTTTAAGCTTGATGATGTGCGTGAAGCCCTATCAGAAGTAGGCATTACAGGTATGACAGTAACTGAAGTTAAAGGGTTTGGGCGTCAAAAAGGCCATACCGAGTTGTATCGTGGTGCGGAATACATGGTTGATTTTTTACCTAAAGTTAAATTAGATATTGTACTGGGCGATGATGATGTTGACCGTGCAATTGAGGTAATAATTAAAACGGCACAAACAGGAAAAATTGGTGATGGTAAAATATTTGTCACTGAAGTTGAGCGTGTTGTGCGTATTCGTACTGCAGAGGAAGATGAAGAAGCGATTTAAGCTTTATTACAACAAGTACGCTAAAAAGGCGCTTACTCAAGTTAGTAAGCGCCTTTTTAATTATTTATTTCTGCTGTTAAAAATTCGTGTTTGTTTAGCGTCTTCGCTAAGCTCACTTAAGCCTAACTTATCGTAGCTTTTTTCCATCATTTCAAGTGCAGAATTTAAGTAGCTGCTTTGCGAGTAATGTTCTACTACAAACTTACCGCGGTTAGCTGCTGCTAAGTAGGCTTCACGTTCATAATAGTAAGTGGCCACTTTTAGCTCATACCTTGCCATACGGTTTAACAACCACACTAAACGACGTTTTGCCTCTGGGGCGTAGTCACTTTGTGGAAAACGCTTAACCAAGGTTGATAAATCGGTAAAGGCCACACGTGTACGGTTAGCATCGCGGTCAGCTCTATCAACACCAAAATATTCTTGGAATGCGTTTTTATCGGCTTTAATGTTAACTAATCCACGCATGTAATACATGTAGTCTAAATCTTTATGATTTGGGTTTAAGCGAATAAAACGGTCGATTGTTGCTAGTGCTTGCTCGGTATTACCCGATTGGTAATGCGCATAGACTAAATCCATTTGTACTTGTTTAGAAAATGGGCCAAACGGGTAGCGAGAGTCAATAGCACTTAAAAGTTCAATTGCGCGTGCATATAAACCAGAATCTAAAGTTTGCTTGGCATCTTCATACAAAGCGTGAGCCGATTTATTAGGTACACGTTGAATGTCTTCTTGGTCAGGAGCCGACGAACAAGCACCTAAACTAAGCACTGAAACTGAAAAAACAATGGCGAATGCACGTTTCCCTATTTTATTTATCATTTTATTTGTTACCTTCGTTGTCTACGGCTAGGCCAAGTCGGTAAAACCGAGTAAACTATGCGTATTATATTATGCTTTTATTAAAAGCGATTCTAACCCAGTCGAGCAAAGCTTGCACTGGTAAATTGGGTAAAATTACTAATGTCAGAGCAAATTTCTCTTCAAGCCGACGTTCCAACCGACTTAGGTGGTAAACGTCTAGACCAAGTATTAGCACAATTGTTCCCTGATTATTCACGATCAAGGATAAAAACGTGGATTTTGGATGATAAAATCACCGTTGATGGCGAAATATTCAACACACCGCGCACTAAACTGCTTGGTGGTGAAGTACTTAATGTTGAAACAACCATTGAAGCACCTCGTGAATACATAGCGCAAGATATCAAATTAGACATTGTTTATGAAGATGATGATATTTTGGTAATTAATAAACCTATGGGCTTGGTAGTTCATCCTGGTGCAGGTAATCCAGATGGCACAGTGCTAAATGCATTGCTACATTACCACCCAGAAATTATTAATGTACCTCGCGCGGGCATTGTGCACCGATTAGATAAAGACACTACTGGCCTTATGGTGGTAGCTAAAACTATTCCGGCACAAACGCATTTAGTAACCGCACTGCAAAAACGTGAAAATTTCACGCGAGAATACGAAGCGCTTTGCAATGGCACAATGACCGCTGGTGGCATGGTTGAAAAGCCTATTGGCCGCCATGCAACGCAACGTACGCATATGGATGTACATGAACAGGGTAAGCCAGCCATTACGCATTACCGTGTTGCTGAAAAGTTTCGTGCTCATACACGTTTACGTTTACGTCTTGAAACCGGTCGTACTCACCAAATACGTGTGCATATGGCTTATTTAAATCATCCGCTTATTGGCGATCAGTCTTATGGCGGCCGTCCGCGTCCACCTAAAGGGGCAACGCCTGAGTTATTTGAATTGCTGCGTAGTTTTAAACGCCAAGCATTACATGCGGTTAAATTAAGTATTGCGCACCCAATTACGGGTGAAATGATGACATGGCAAGCACCTATTCCAGATGACATGGTTGCTATGACACTGGCACTGCGTGAAGACACAAAAGCTAATCCTGGCATAGATAGATAATGCAGTTTTTATCAGCAGCATGGCAAGTCCCTATAACAGGTGTGAGTACATTAAATACCACACGTGTAGGCGGTGTTTCAGAAGCGCCGTTTAAGAGTTTAAATTTAGGGCTGCATGTTGGTGATAATAAACAACAGGTATTAAAAAATCGTGCTTTGTTGGATAAGCATTTGCCAAATAGTGCTGTATGGATAGATCAAGTTCATAGTGGCGATGTACTCATTGTTGATGGGCAATTTAAATTTAACGCTCACCATCAAGGAGATGCACTATATACACAACTCGTTGCTCAGCCTTTGGCAATAATGACCGCCGATTGCTTGCCCATTTTACTTGCCAGTAACGATGGAAAAGAAGTAGCTGCCATACATGCTGGTTGGCGTGGATTAGAGCAAGGTGTAATTAAAAATACGCTAAACTGCTTTAATGCCAAAAAAAGTGAAATAAGTGCCTGGTTAGGTCCCGCAATAGGGGCTGATAAATTTGAGGTAGGTAGCGAGGTGTTTGCATTGTTTAATGCCCGAAACCCTTTGTTTGCCAAAGCGTTTAAAGCGTGTGCAAACCAAAAGTACCTTGCCGATATTTATCACCTTGCACGTATTCAATTGCGTCAATTAGGGATTATAAATATTACCGGTGGTGAGCACTGTACGGTTTCTCAAACTGAACAGTTTTTTTCGTACCGACGCGACGGCCAAACCGGACGCATGGCAAGTTTGATCTGGCGCAACTAATTTATCAATATAATAATTATATTTACTGCAACACCTTGAACAACCCCCCTAACATACCCATTATTTAAGCAATGAGTTTTATTAATAGGTAACCCCAATGCGTTTAGATAGATTTACCAGTAAATTTCAGTCTGCGCTTTCTGATGCGCAATCTTTAGCCCTTGGCCGCGATCATCAATTTATTGAGCCGGTACACTTAATGTATGCTTTGTTAAAGCAAAGCGGCTCAAGCGTGCGCGCGTTATTAGCACAAGCAGGTGTTAGTGCTGACGAGCTTAATACTAAGCTTTCCCAAGAAATAGAAAAACTATTTAAAGTGGAAGGCGTAGGCGGCGATGTGCAGCTATCGAACAACACTATATCCTTGATCAACTTATGCGATAAGTATGCGCAAAAGCGTAAAGATAAATATATTTCTAGCGAACTGTTTGTATTAGCTGCTTGCGACGATAAAGGCCCGCTGGGTAATATTTTTAAAACCTTAAATATCACCTCCGACAAAATAGAAACGGCCATTAATGCAGTGCGTGGTGGGCAAAAGGTTGATGATCCAAATGCCGAAGAAACACGCCAAGCACTTGAAAAATACACCATAGATTTAACCGAACGTGCAGAGCAAGGTAAGCTTGATCCGGTTATTGGTCGAGATGATGAAATTCGCCGAACAATTCAAGTTTTACAACGCCGAACTAAAAACAACCCAGTATTAATAGGTGAACCCGGTGTAGGTAAAACCGCGATTGCCGAAGGTTTAGCACAGCGTATTATTAATGGTGAAGTACCAGAGGGATTAAAAAACAAGCGGGTACTTTCGCTTGATTTAGGCGCGCTGGTGGCCGGTGCTAAATACCGCGGCGAATTTGAAGAGCGATTAAAATCAGTATTAAATGAACTGGCTAAAGAAGAAGGCCAAGTGATTTTATTTATTGATGAAATACACACAATTGTAGGCGCAGGTAAAAGTGATGGCGCAATGGATGCAGGCAATATGCTAAAACCGGCACTTGCCCGTGGCGAATTACATTGCGTAGGTGCCACCACTCTTGATGAATATCGTAAATACATTGAAAAAGACGCCGCCCTTGAGCGTCGCTTTCAAAAGGTATTAGTAGAGGAGCCTTCGGTTGAGGATACTATTGCTATATTACGAGGCTTAAAAGAGCGCTACGAGCTGCATCACTCTGTTGAAATTACCGATCCTGCTATCGTTGCTGCTGCGCAATTATCGCATCGTTATATTAGTGACCGTCAATTACCCGATAAAGCAATTGACCTAATAGATGAAGCGGGCTCTTCTATTCGTTTACAAATAGATTCAAAACCAGAGTCATTAGATAAGTTAGAGCGCCGTATTATTCAATTAAAACTTGAAGATAACGCACTCGCCAAAGAAAAAGACGAAGCAAGTTTAAAACGCCGTACTGAAATGCAAGAGCTGATCACCGAGCTTGAAGGAGAGTACAATGAGCTTGATGAGGTATGGACTGCCGAAAAAGCATCTTTACAAGGCACTCAAGTTATTAAAGCTGAGCTAGAACAAGCACGACTTGATTTAGATGTAGCTCGAAGAGCCAGCGATTTACAGCGTATGTCGGAGCTACAATATGGCCGCATACCAGAGCTTGAGCGTAAACTTGATTTAGCATCGCAAGCAGAAATGCAAGAAATGACCTTGCTAAAAAACCAAGTGGGCGAAGATGAAATAGCCGAAATACTCTCACGTTGGACCGGTATTCCAGTATCGCGGATGCTACAAGGTGAGCGAGAAAAACTATTGCAGATGGAAGAAAAGCTACATGAAAAAGTAATCGGACAAGATGAAGCCGTTGTAGCGGTAGCTAATGCTATTCGCCGCTCACGTGCAGGGCTTGCCGATCCTAATCGCCCGATTGGCTCGTTTTTGTTTTTAGGCCCAACCGGGGTCGGTAAAACAGAATTAACCAAAGCACTCGCCGGCTATATGTTCGACACCGAAAGTGCCATGGTGCGTATTGATATGTCTGAGTTTATGGAAAAACATTCAGTAGCACGTTTAGTTGGTGCGCCTCCTGGGTATGTTGGCTACGAAGAGGGCGGGTATTTAACCGAAGCCGTGCGTCGTAAACCTTACTCAGTTATTTTATTGGACGAAATAGAAAAAGCACACCCAGATGTGTTTAATATTTTGCTACAGGTTTTAGATGATGGACGTTTAACCGACGGTCAAGGACGCACGGTTGATTTTAAAAATACCGTTATCATCATGACCTCAAACTTAGGCTCAGATATAATTCAAGAGCAAGCGGGCAATAACGATTACGTTACTTTGAAAGAAAAAGTAATGAATGTATTAATCAATGAGTTTAGACCTGAGTTTATTAACCGTATTGATGAAACCGTTGTTTTCCACCCACTAGCTAACGAGCACATTAAAGAAATTGCTGACATTCAGTTGAGCAAATTACGAGAGCGTTTAACGCAAATGGGTTATTTACTCGAAATAAGCGACGCTGCTTTAGATCGTATTGCCGCAAGTGGTTTTGATCCGGTTTATGGTGCGCGTCCGTTAAAACGAGCTATTCAACAAACGATTGAAAATCCATTAGCGCAAAAATTACTCAATGGTGATTATATGCCAGGTAGTGTTGTTGTAATTGATGCAAATGACGACGGTTTAGTGTTTTCAAGCCGTTAAGCGTTATAAAGTAAAAACGAAAAAGCCGCTAACATAGCGGCTTTTTTATTTGTGCTGACAATTAAATTTTAAAAGTAAGCAGTAAGTCGTTGATCTTTCTTGAGCCTTCAACTAACTCAGCAGCGCCCCTGGCAACATTAAAACTTAAGTTTAAATTATCATCACCTAGGTTTTTAATCTGCTCTACATTAGTACCTATGTCGTGGCTCACTACTTGTTGTTCTTCTGCAGCAGCCGAAATACCAGTAGCGAGTTGCGCTATTTCGCTAATTTGAGTGAAAATGCTATCAAGCTCTTGCTGTGTTTGCGTTGTAGTATTTACACAACTGTCGGCTTGTTGCTTCGTGTTTTGCATTATTTTTGACCAGCTAAACAAGGTGTCTTGAATTTCCTTTATTGAGCTGTGAATTTGCGCAGTGGCATTTTGTGTTCTTGATGAAAGCGCTCTTACTTCATCGGCAACTACAGCAAAACCACGGCCATGCTCACCTGCTCTTGCAGCTTCTATGGCAGCATTTAGCGCAAGTAAGTTAGTTTGCTCGGCAATACCTTCAATTTCACTCATTACTTGGCCAATTTTATCGGCTTCTGAAGCTAGGCTGTTAGCGGTTGTTGCTGCTTGCTCTACCTGAACGGCTAAATCAGAAACCATGGCATTATTATCGGCAATGTGTACTTTTATATCGGAGCAACTTTGATAAGTAACACTTACTTTATCGGCAGTGGTGCAGGTGTTACTTGATATTTCACCTATAGTCGAACTCATTTGCGCCATTGCAGATGCTATTTGCTCAAGCTGCGAGCCTTGCGACGAAATGCCTTGCTCTGTGAGCGTTGACTGTTGATCTAAATTTAAAGCAATATCATTAAAGCTTAAGGTAGAGTCTTTCATACGCCCCAGTACAGTGCGTAATTTAGCGCTTAGCATTTGCTCTCTGTAATCACTAATACTGTGAGGGTGTCGGCCACTATATATATAACGAGATATAGAATCGGCCTGTTGTTTTTGCTGCTTTAATATTCTTGGCGTTGTTATTAGCTCATCATAATTTAAAGCAAGTATAACTAAGCAAACCACTAAGCTAATTAGTGCAATAGCAAATGAAGCCCATACAGCAGTTGCAACTAACCAACATAATAAAGCAAATACACTTAAGCTTTGTCTTAAACTTGTGCGTTCGCGCCAATTAAAGAATGACTTTTTAGCATTTACTTTACTGTAAAATAGTTCTGCACGGCGTTTTAACTGTGGGCTTAATTTGGTTCTTACAGATTGATAACCAATTAACTGGCTGTGCTCAAAAATAGGAGTTACAAATGCATCAACCCAGTAATAGCGGCCATCTTTACAACGGTTTTTAACTGCGCCGCGCCAAGAGTGGCCTTGCTTTAATGTTTCCCACATTTCTTTAAATGCAGCTTTTGGCATGTCAGGGTGGCGTACTATACTATGATTTTTACCAGTAAGTTCTGCTATATCATACCCGGCTATAGTACAAAATGCTTGATTAGCGTAAGTGATCACTCCGCGCAAGTCAGTTGTTGATACCAGTTCTTGTTGTTCTTCGAAGGTCACTTCTTCATTTATTAAGCTTTGATTACGACGCATATTATTCTTTAATCATCCTTTGTAATACTTATTATTATACTTGCTTATATAAAGCGGTAGTAGGGTAATCCCATTATGAAGGTCACTCAGTTTATTTATTGCCTGTATTTGTGATCTAAATCAAGATTAAAGTTATATAAGCTATATATAACATACCAGTATGGGACTAATACGGCTAATAGTTAGCTAATTATTTACTTTAGTACGGTTAGCTTTTGTTTTGATAAGATAAATAATAGTGCAAAGCAATTGTATATTTTGTATAGCAATGGCAAGATTATCGTTTATGGCGTTAAATAAAGCGTGTTTAAAGCAAAGCATATACAATAGAACTATAAATAGTATTTTTTCTTAGTATTTATCTTGAGTATAGGTAATTAGACCCCATAACCTTATGATTAAGCCACTTGGCTCGAGGAAGTATTTTTTGGCAACACATGATCTAACAAACGCGCTTGACGCTCTTTCAGTAACGCAGCATAAACATGCAATTAACGGAATAAAACGTGGTATTGAGCGTGAGTCACTAAGAATTAAAAGTGATGGCGTTATCTCTGCACAAAAACACCCAGAAGGGGTGGGCAGTGCGCTTACCAATGGCCAAATTACGACCGATTTTTCAGAGTCGTTACTTGAATTTATTACCCCAGTTAGTGAATCGTCCACACAAACGCTGCAGCAATTAAAAGACTTACAAAAGTTTACCCTAGAAAAAATGGGTGACGAATTACTTTGGCCTATTAGTATGCCGTGCTTTATTGAACATCAAGACGACATAGTTATTGCGCAATTTGGCAGTTCAAATGTAGGGCAAATGAAAACACTTTACCGTGAAGGGTTAAAAAACCGTTACGGCAGTATGATGCAAGCTATTGCTGGTGTGCATTTTAATATTTCGTTTCCAGATTCATTGTGGCAGTCATTACATACGCTAAAAAATAGCGACCTTAGTTTAGAGGATTTTATATCTGATGGTTACTTAGCGCTTATTCGTAATTTTAAACGTGAATTATGGCTGATCAGTTATTTATTTGGTGCATCACCTGCGTTATGTAGTTCGTTTTTACAGGGTAGAAAAACCGATTTACCATTTAAAAAGCTAGGTAAAGGCACCCTGTATTTAGAAGTAGGCACTGCGCTGCGCTTAGGTAACTTAGGTTACACCAATAGCGCACAATCATCACTGCGTGTAATGTATAACTCGTTAGATGAATATGTAGCTGGTTTGAAAAAATCAATTAACACACCTTCAGATATTTACGGCAACCTTGACGATTACACCAGCGAAAATCCAAAACAGTTAAATAAGAATATTCTGCAAATAGAAAACGAATTTTATTCGCCAATTCGCCCTAAACGTAATGCTAAAAACGGTGAAACACCAACAGATGCACTACTTAGAGCCGGTATTGAATATGTCGAAATTCGCGCATTAGATGTTAATCCATTTAGTGAAGTGGGCATAGATATAGAGCAGTTCCACTTTTTAGATGTGTTTTTAACTTATTGTTTATTAAAAAGCTCACCGGCAATGGATTGGGAAGAGCAAACACGCAGCACAGAAAATCTTGATACAGTAGTAAATAAAGGGCGAGAAAAAGGCCTTGAACTTAATTACTTTAATCAACCGCGTACCCTTCAATCTTGGGGTGAAGATATATTTTCGCAATTAAGTGAAGTGGCAAAATACATGGATACTGCCTACGGCGTTAGTTATTATTCAAGTACTATTGAGCGCATGGCAACTTGGATTAATAACCCAGAACTTACATATTCTGGGCGTTATGTAGCTGAGTTAGAAGCTTCAGGGCTAGATAACGGCCATTATGCGCTAGCAATTGCTGAAAAGTATAAGCAAAGCCATCAAGCTGCAGACTATCAAGTGTTTTCAAAGCAATGGTTAGAGGAGCAAGTTACACGCTCTAACGACGCTCAGCGTGCTATTGAGCAAAGTGACTCAGTATCATTTACCGCATTTTTAAATGCTTATTTTGATCCTAAATAAATAGTTAGTTTTAAGCAAAAAAAACGCAGCTCAAGGTAGCTGCGTAATTATTTTAGGGAAGAAACAATGCTGCTCTGCTGCATTGTCAAAATCAGACTACTGATTTTTGCAAAAGTTCAGCGAGATAAACCAAATGAAAAAAAATGTAGTTGTTTTATCATTAGCGCTTAGTTTAGCCGGTTGTGCCACCGCTCCACCAAAGCAGCCTGATGATATTTGTAAAATTTTTGAAGAAAAAAGAAGTTGGTACTTTGGTGCCAAAGATGCTCAAGAAAAATGGGGCGCTCCCAAGCACGTACTTATGAGCATGATGTACCAAGAAAGCTCGTTTAAACATGACGCAGCTCCACCAATGCAGTATTTCTTATGGATTATTCCTACCGGTAGAGCAAGCTCTGCTTATGGCTACTCACAAGCAAAAACGATGACCTGGTCTGATTATATTCGTGAAAGTAAGAATAGTGGCGCCGATAGAGACGACTTTGATGATGCTATCGACTTTATGGGCTGGTTTGCTTATAAAACCCATAAAATAAACGGCGTATCTAAATGGGATGCCTACGGTCAGTATCTTAATTATCACGAAGGGTGGGGCGGTTACAAACGCGGTACTTACAAAAAGAAAAAATGGTTAATGGGTGTGGCTAATAAAGTAAAACACCGTGCGAGCCGTTATGGTGCGCAGTTAAAGCGTTGTGAAGCAGATTTAAATAAAGGGTGGTTAGAGCGTTTGTTTTTTGGCTAATAACATCTGTTGTATTTATTTAGCCTACAAAAAAGGAGCCAATTGGCTCCTTTTTTAGTTTATTTTTTACGTTTTTTCGGCTGTATTTTAACCAGCTTTATCATGTTTTCTTTTACTTCAAGTACTTCAATAGGGTAGCCGGCAATACGCAAACTTAAATTGGCATCAGGAATGTTTTCTAAATACTCAACTATTAAGCCGCTGAGTGTTTTAGGCCCGTCGAGTGGAAACTCCCAGCCCATTTCTTTATTTAAGTCGCGCACGTTAGCACCGCCATCTACAATGCACGAGCCATCGGTTTGTGTGGTTACTTCTTCGCTTGGCGTACGAGTTTGGGTGGTGGTAAAATCGCCTACCACTTCTTCAAGTATATCCTCTAGGGTAACTAAACCTTGAATGTCGCCATACTCATCTACCACCAAGCCAATACGCTCTTTAGATTGCTGAAACTTTAATAGCTGCGTATTTAGTGATGTGCCTTCAGGAATGAAATAAATTTCACGTACAGCGCGTAGCAACGATGGTTTATCAAATTGCTCTTTTGTAAGTAACCTAAGCGCATCACGCGAATGAATAAACCCCACCGCGTCATCTATGTTATCTCTATATAACAATACACGCGTATGTTGTGCATGAGTCAGTTGGCGGCTAATAAGTTTCCATTCATCGTTAATATCTATGGCCACAATTTCGTTACGTGGGATCATAATATCTTCAACGGTTACTTGTTCTAAATCTAAAATTGAGGTCAACATGCTTTGGTGACGCGCAGGAATAAGTGCACCAGACTCATTAAGTACTGATTTTAGCTCTTCTTTACTCATGCTGTGCTCATCTATTTGTGCCGCACTAATACCAAATAACCGCAATATGCCGTTGGTTAGCCAGTTAACAACAACGACAAATGGGAAAAGGATTTTTAGTAATCCTTTAAGCACAACAGAACTTGGGAAGGCAACTTTTTCAGGGTAGAGAGCAGCAAGTGTTTTTGGGGTTATTTCTGCAAAAATAAGCACTACTAAGGTTAACGCACCTGTTGCCACAGCAATACCTAAATCACCGTATAAACGAATACCAATAATAGTAGCAACTTGTGCAGCGGCAATATTAACTAAATTATTGCCGATTAAAATTAAACCAATGAGCCTATCCGGACGACTAAGTAATTTACTGACACGTTTAGCAGCGCGATGATTCTCTTTGGTGAGATGTCGCAGGCGTATACGATTGATTGACATAATTCCGGTTTCTGAGCCAGAAAAATAAGCAGAAAAAAGTACCAAAAAACCTAAAATGATAAACAAGGTACTGGTCGATATGGCGTCCAACGATGGATCCTTTTATTATAAACTAGCGTGTATTAGGCTAGAGTGAGTTAGTAGAGTCAAGTTAAAATTTATTTAGAATAACTTCTTGTATAAAACGACTGCCAAAATAAGCCAGTGTAAGAATAAAAGCAGCAACCATAATAGCAATAACCACAGGTTTACCACGCCAGCCTTTTTTCATATGGCCAAGCGCAATCACAGCAAAAATACACCATGCAACAAGCGATAATATCGTTTTATGGATAAATTGAGTAGCGAACATACCATCGAGAAATACAAATCCCGACAATAGTGCCAAAGTGAGTAATATAGTACCTAAGTTAACCAATTGATACAGTTGGCGTTCAACCACCATTAGTGGTGGTAAATGGCTGTGTACAATAGCTAAATCTTTACGCTTTAAGCGCTTATCAATAAAGTAAAATTGTACGCCATATAAAGTAGCAATAATTAAAATACAGTAAGCGAGTAATGATAACGAAATATGGGTTACTAAGCCCACATCAACATCAATACTTTGCAGTAAAATATGGTGTGGTATAAACAAGCTTGCCATAGTTAGTAGTGCAGCAAAGCCGTACACGACCGGCAATAATAAGGTCGCCGGAAACTTTAACGATACCGTAGTGACAGAAATCACAATAACCCAGCAGGTTAAAAGCGCCACATTGACAATACTTAAATCTTGTCCGTCTGCTCTAAAAACCGAATTTACTAACAACAGCATGTGCGCCAAAATAGCCACAGTACTCAATATAATAGTTAGCTTTTGGCTAGGCCCTTGTTGATGAAACAACCGTGAGAGCACGTAAGACGTTGCTAACACATAAAATAAACTGGCAATAATAGTTAAGCTAATAATCAGCATTGTGCTTGGGCCACTTAATTTGAGTCAAATAATTAATGATTGTTATATAGCCATTGTATTTTATAGCAAAGCAAATGCATAGACCTTAAAAAAAGAAACTCAACAAGCTGCACTTGAACACTGTATTGTAAGACACCATTTACGGTATACTGCTTTTAATTGAAATTTAATAATATTAATTCTATTAATACAGCGCACAGAGTTAAAGGCGCTTTAATTGGATTGGTATAAACGTCTTATCGGAACCGTAATATGTTTGAGAATCTCCAAGAACGATTAGGTAAAACCTTAAAAAACATTAGTGGCCGTGGCCGCCTAACAGAAGAGAATATTAAAGACACTCTTCGTGAAGTGCGCATGGCATTTTTAGAAGCCGATGTGGCGTTGCCCGTTGTTCGCGATTTTGTAAAACAAGTTAAAGAGCGTGCGGTAGGTGTTGAAGTTACAAAAAGCTTAAGCCCAGGCCAAGTATTTGTAAAAATAGTACGTGAAGAACTCGAAAAAGCCATGGGTGAAGCCAACGAAGAGCTAAGCCTAAATGCACAACCCCCTGCTGTTGTTATGATGGCGGGTTTGCAAGGTGCTGGTAAAACCACCAGTGTTGCTAAACTGGCTAAGTTTTTAAAAGAGCGCAAAAAAAAATCAGTACTCGTAGTAAGTGCCGATGTATACCGTCCTGCAGCAATTAAGCAACTAGAAACGCTCGCTGCTGAAGTTGGTGTTGATTTTTTCCCAAGTGATATTTCGCAAAAGCCGGTTGATATAGCAACCGCAGCTATTTCTCATGCGAAAAAGAAATTTATTGATGTGGTATTAGTCGATACTGCAGGTCGACTGCATGTTGATAGCGACATGATGGATGAGATTAAAAATCTTCACAAAGCAATTAACCCAATCGAAACCTTGTTTGTTGTAGATGCAATGACAGGTCAAGATGCGGCAAATACAGCTAAAGCATTTGACGAAGCCCTGCCACTTACCGGTGTTATATTAACAAAAACCGATGGTGATGCGCGTGGTGGTGCTGCTTTATCTATTCGTCATATTACCGGTAAGCCAATTAAATTTATGGGTGTGGGTGAGCGCATTGATGCACTTGAGCCTTTCCACCCTGACCGCATAGCGTCACGTATTCTAGGCATGGGTGATGTACTTTCATTGATCGAAGAAGTCGAAATGAAAGTAGATAAAGAGCAAGCTGCCAGAGTCGCTGAAAAAGTATTTAAAGGCGCTGGTTTTACCCTTGATGACTTTGCGGATCAACTTAAGCAAATGAAAAACATGGGCGGCATGATGTCGATGCTAGATAAATTGCCAGGTATGTCTAACTTACCCGATGCTGTTAAAGGTCAAATGGGCGATAAAACCTTTATTCAAATGGAAGCCATTATTAGCTCAATGACAAAAAAAGAGCGCGCCCGCCCAGAAATCATTAAAGGGTCACGTAAAAAACGTATTGCAGCAGGTTCTGGTACGCAAGTACAAGAAATTAATAAACTACTAAAACAGTTTACCCAAATGCAAAAAATGATGAAAAAAATGAAAGGCAAAGGTGGCATGACCAAAATGATGCGCGGCATGAAAGGTATGTTACCGCCGGGGATGATGGGTGGCGGTGGCCCTAAATTTTAAAGTTGAGTTTAACGTTAGCTTAAATGTAACGATATAAAATATATGAAAAGGAGCAAATGGCTCCTTTTTTGTTGAATAAATTATGCGTGCTAAACGCTATTAACGCTAATTTAAAGTTGGGATCACGCTTTAACCTACTAAACTGGCTTTTAGCATCACTTCTTACTTGCATTGTTGCTAAAAACTCGTACAATTCCCCAGCTCCCCATTCTGGGGAGTAAATCTTATTAATGAAAACAGTCAATCTTTATAGAGGACGGTATGGTAACTATTCGTTTGCAACGTGGTGGCGCTAAAAAACGCCCTTTCTATCAAATTGTGGTTGCGGATAGCCGTTTCTCGCGTGACGGTCGCTTCATCGAGAAAGTAGGCTTTTTTAACCCAATTGCTGCAGGTCAAGAAGAAAAAATTCGTTTAGATTTACCACGTGTTGAACACTGGGTAGGTCAGGGCGCGTCTCTTTCAGATCGCGTAGCTAAGTTAGTAAAAGACGCTCGTAAAGCGGCTTAATAGGCGTAAGTGTAACCATGAGTCAAGAGAACACCTCATCAATAATTGTCGTAGGAAAGCTCGGTGCCCCGTATGGTATAAAGGGCTGGCTTAAGGTACATTCATTTACTGATGATCCCGCAGGGATCTTCGATTTCAGCCCGTGGTTGATAGGGCAGCAAGGTAAATGGCAGACCTTAGAAGTGGTCGACTGGCGTCGCCACAACAAAGGCTTTATCGCTAAATTTGCGCAAGTAAACGATCGAGACGAAGCAGTGGCTTATACCCACGCAGAAATCTCAATGGATTCAGCGCAATTACCAGAACTCCCGCAAGGTGAGTTCTATTGGCGAGATCTCATTGGCATGTCGGTTGTAACTGATAAAGGTTACGATTTAGGCATTGTTGATGACCTAATGGAGACAGGGTCAAATGACGTACTGGTTGTTAAAGCAAACAGTAAAGACGCATTTGGTCAAGCTGAGCGTTTAATTCCGTTTTTAACTGATACAGTTATTATCGAAGTTAAACACGACGCAAGAGAAATTACCGTAGACTGGGATCCAGGGTTTTAATGACGCAAACGAGTTCATTATGGGTAGGGGTGATAAGCCTTTTTCCTGACATGTTTGACGCTATTACAGACCAGGGTGTTACCGGTCGCGCAGTAAAAAGTGGCTTAATTGATTTTAACTGCTGGAATCCGCGAGACTACGCTTTAGATAAGCATAGAACCGTGGACGATCGTCCTTACGGGGGCGGACCAGGTATGTTAATGATGGTTGAGCCATTAAAAAAAGCGATTGCCGAGGCTAAAAAAGCTGCAGGTGATGGTGCTAAAGTAATTTATATGTCCCCACAAGGGCGCAAACTAGATCAGCAAGGAGCTAGCGAACTCGCAAGCTCTAAAAAACTGATTTTGATTGCCGGTCGCTATGAAGGTATAGATGAGAGAATAATAGAGTCATACGTTGACGAAGAATGGTCAATTGGTGATTTTATTTTGAGTGGTGGTGAACTACCAGCCATGACATTAATTGACGCAGTAGCGCGATTAGTGCCTGGCGTATTAGGTCATAACCAATCAGCAGAGCAAGACTCATTTTCGGATGGCTTGTTAGATTGTCCTCACTATACACGGCCAGAAACATTGGACGACAAACAGGTGCCTGCTGTATTGCTCAGCGGAAACCACCAAGAGATAGCAAAATGGCGGCTTATGCAGTCATTAGGCAGAACTTGGCTACGCCGTCCTGACTTGTTGCATAACCTAGCTCTGACTGAGGAGCAAGCGGTATTACTCGCGAAATTTCAGCAAGAGTACCAAAAAGCTTGTGGCTAGAAGACAGTTACACCTAGGAAAGTGAGAAACATAATGGCAAAAGTAAACCAAAATATTATTAAAGCGCTTGAAGATGAGCAGCTTAAAACAGACGTACCTGCATTCGGCGCTGGTGATACAGTAGTTGTACAGGTAAAAGTAAAAGAAGGTGCTAAAGAGCGTCTACAGGCCTTTGAAGGTGTTGTAATCGCTAAGCGTAATCGTGGTCTTCACTCAGCATTCACAGTTCGTAAAATTTCGAACGGTGAAGGCGTTGAGCGTGTATTCCAAACGCACAGCCCTCTTATTGATAGCGTAACAGTTAAGCGTCGCGGTGCAGTTCGTCGTGCTAAGCTTTACTATCTACGTGAGCGTTCTGGTAAATCTGCACGTATTAGAGAAAAACTTAACTAATACGCGCTGTTTATCAACGCAAAAAAACGGGTTGCATCCTTCGGGTTGCAACCCGTTTTGGTTTCTATAACATAAAATTTCAGGCTAAATACTAAAGCTTAAACCACAGCTGTCGGACTAGGAGTCGCACTGTCGTAATATTCACCAGTATAGTTAGGCTTCCTTTATTGCTAAACACAAAGTGCACCTCGATAAATTTTTATCAATATGTGTTTTAAACACCTTTTCAACTTACCCGCAGAATACGTAATAACCCAATTAACGCCAGTATGAGCATAACTTTGCTCAAGTAAAACTTAAGCTAAATATACCTAAGCCAAATAAAGCACAGAAAATAAAAATTTGGCAGATGAATTATAGTATTTAACCTTGAGCTCAGGTTATTTAAGGAAGTAGGGTGATGAAAATAGCTCAAAAAGTGGAGCCAAGTGTAACTAGGTATAACTTGAAGGGGTATTGGATGGGCAGTAAGGATTGCGGTAAGGGCGCTTTATACGACCTTACCGCGACTAAGTTATTAGGCTAGTTGAACCTATGCACAATACAAATTACTTAACGTTATGAACATGTACATCGCGTTGTGGGAAAGGAATAGAAATACCTTCTTTATCAAACGCTTTTTTCACTTTTTCTTGCATATCCCAGTAGTAAGGCCATAAGTCACCTGTTGCAACCCAAGCGCGAAACATTAAATTAACTGAGTTATCGCCAAGGCTGGCAACACAAATACGTGGTGCCGGATCTGTTAAAGAGCGCTCGTCTTCTTCAAACAGGCGTTTTAAGATAGCTTTTGCCGTATCTATGTCGTCGTTATACGAAATTCCAAAGGTCATATCACAGCGGCGTTTGTCATAAATACTTACGTTCACTAGTGTCGCATTCGATAGGCTACCGTTTGGAATAACAATGCGGCGGTTATCGAAGGTATCTACTACCGTGTATAAAATTTGAATTTCGACGACTGCGCCCATAAAGCCCTGTGCTTCGATAGTATCGCCAACCTTGAACGGTTTAAAAATTAGCAACAGCACACCGCCAGCAAAATTAGCTAGACTGCCTTGCAGTGCAAGACCTATTGCCAGGCCTGCAGCACCAATCACCGCGATGAACGAGGTGGTTTCGATACCTACCATAGAGGCCACCGAAATAAGCAGCATAATTTTCACTACAGCACTAATTAAGCCACATAAAAACTTGTTTAGTGTTGGATCTTTTTTGCCTAGTCGATTATCTAAAACCTTAACAAAACGGTTGATCAGCCATAGGCCAACCAGTAAAGTAATAATAGCGAGCACAAATTTTGGTGCGTAAGTCATAACGAGTGATATGGCTTGGTCTATTAATTGTGAAGCGTCTACATCTGTTCCTAAAACTTCTTCCATTTTATGGATCCTGTTTATTTTATTTACTATATGAATAATATAAGAATAAACGTGATAACTCTACTATGCAACAAATGCAGGCTTTTTAGCTTGCTAATTTACTTTTATTGACTGCGGCTTTTAGGGTAAATAATTAATATTTACTTTAAAGGTATTCGTTGCTTCTCAAAGTATTGTTTTTCAATTTAACCTTTTACTTATTTAGTCTTTTATCAGGCTATTGATCCTGTTAGTATTTATCGTATTGATTAGTTTACTTTAATGTAAACTTAAGTTGGCGTTTTTGCTTTTTAAGGTGGTATGCAAGTGGCGGATATAAATGATTTAGCTCAGTTAAGAGTGGGTATTGATGAGTGTGATACACAGTTGGTGGCACTGCTGGCAAGGCGTAATTCGCTTACTCAAAAAATTGGCGCAATAAAGCAGCAAACTGGTGCGCCACTTCATGCACCCGATCGGGAAGCTGATTTATTAGCTGCAAGGCGCCAAGAAGCAATTAATCAGGGAGTAAGCCCAGAGTTAGTTGAAGATATTCTTAGGCGTATGATGCGCGAAGCGTATCAGAATCAGCAAGCTAAACTTGCATGTGCTGCACCGCATTTATCACCCATTGTTATTGTGGGTGGGCAAGGTGCTATGGGGCAATTATTTGCTAAGCAATTTCAGCGCTCTGGTTACGAAGTGAAAACCCTTGATAAGCAAGATCAAGTAAACGCTGCAGCAATTTTAAAAGGCGCTAAATTAGTACTATTAAGCGTACCTATTAATGCGTTAGAAACTGTAGTTGCTGAACTACCTAAGTTAGATGAAGGCTGTTTATTGGTAGATATAACATCGGTTAAGCAAGCGCCAATTAAAGCACTAAAAGCAGCGCATAGCGGCCCAGTTGTAGGGCTGCACCCTATGTTTGGCCCAGATATTTCGCACTGGGTTAAGCAAACAGTGGTGGTGTGTGAAGGGCGTGACCACGATGTTGCACAGGGCTTGTTAGCACAGTTGCAAGTGTGGGGTTGCCAGCTAGTTGAACTTGATGCGAAAAAACATGACGAAGCAATGCAAATAATTCAGGTAATGCGCCATTTAACCACCTTTGTATATGGGCAGTTTTTAGCAAAACAAAGCCATACATTAGCGGAGTTACGTAGCTGTTCATCACCTATCTATCAATTAGAGTTAATGATGGTTGGGCGCTTATTTGCGCAATCGCCAGAGTTATATTCAGATATTATGTTAGCGCAATTTGATAACGTAGAGAGCTTACTGGCGCAGTATCAACAGACTTTTGCAGACACGCTTAAAAAGTTAAAAGCAGGAGATAAGCCCGCGCTTATTGATGCCTTTGCTGATGCAAAAGCTTATTTTTCAGATTCGACAGCGCACTTTTTAACCCAAAGTCGCAGCCTGTTAAATAAAGCGAATGACGCAAAAGTGCTAGATTAAAACAGAAAAACAAAAAAGGGCTTAATTAAGCCCTTTTTACATTATAAGCTGTGCGTTATTGCGTATTTACACTCACAGCTTGGAGCGTTTCGCTTTGATAGCAGCCTAAAATACGTACATACTGAGTGTATTCTTTTAGCTCCTCTAATGCATTTTTTACTTGGCTGTCGGCAAGGTTCGCTTCTAAGTCGACGTAAAATACTTCTTCCCATGGGTTACCCGGCATAGGGCGAGACTCTAACTTAACCAAATTAATTTTATGTTGTTTAAAAATCATTAATGCATCGGCAAGTGAACCAGCCTGCTGTTTAGTGGCCATAATTAAACTGGTTTTAGTGGGTATTTGCTTTGATACCTGTAATGGCTTACGCGCTACAACAATAAAGCGGCTGTGGTTTTCGCTTTGGTTTGCTAAGTTAGATTTAATCACTTCTAGGCCTACATTTTTACCTGCTTGGGCAGAGCCAATAGCGGCACTATTTGGCGTATTTAGTGCTGATTGCAGGGCACTTGAAGTTGAGTCGCAGGTTTCGTGTTGCAGCTCACCAAGGCCTTGTAAAAAGCGGCTACATTGAGCAAACGGTTGCGGGTGAGCAAATATTTTTGTAAGTTGGCTAAGCTCAGTATCTGGGTTGGCAAGTAAACAATGTTCAACACTGTGCGTTACTTCACCAACAATAGACACTTGTGCATGTTGTAGTAAATCAAATACTTCGTTGATACTGCCTGAACTGGTGTTTTCAATAGGCAGCAAACCAAAATCGGCTTGGCCGTTTTCTACTTTACCGGTAATTTCGTCAAACGAGCTACAGCCTATTTCCACTAACTTACCTGGGCGACGGCTAAAGTATTTATGACAGGCCAACTGGCTGTATGAGCCTTGCCCACCTAAATACGTAACACGATGGGTTTCGCTTAACGCATCTGGGTTAAGGTTTTTTTGCAGCATAGCTTGTTGATGCAATACAGAGTCTTCTAAAATAGTTTGAAAAACATTATTTACGTAATAGGCGTCTAACCCTAACGATTTCCCATAACCTATCAGCTTTTCTAGAAGTGCTAATTCACGGGCTTCATCACGAATCGGTTTATTGTTCGCTATTTTATATTCCACCACACCATGGCTAATACGACGTCGTTTGGCTAGTAAAACCAGTAAATCAGAATCTATCTCATTTATATCGTGTCGAAGTGTATTTAGTACATCATTGCTCATTTGGCTTTCCTCATTCCAAAAGTATGCTGTTCATACAGCAAAAACAAAAAAGCCTCCCGGTTGGGAGGCTTTGCTATTCGATTGATTTTATCTCACAAACAGTTCAGCCTCTTCTATATAAAGAAGCTAAAAAACGAAAAAAAAGTAACTGCGTAAGTAATGTTCATGCTGATAATGTATGGAGAGTTACTGTTAATGTCAACAGCGCTTTTGTTAAATAACTTAAGCTCTGAAAAATAAATCTATCACTAGTGGCTATTTTCAAGGTTAACTGTGTTGGATTTACTTGTAATAGGCCGTGATTGTTGCATAAATTTGTCTTGTTCCCTTTGTTTTTTATATAGTTTACAAATAATTTATAAATATGATCTTGGATCTGGTATATTTCAATTACTGGTTCAAATAATAATAATTATTAATAATAAAAAGGTTAGCCTGTGGTGTATCGACGCCCCCCATCTCGTTTCGGGATAAACTCACTTAGCGTCAAGTTGTCATTGTTGATTTCTGCAATATGTTTAATTGCTGGAGTGTGTGCGGCCGCGTTAATGCTCAAATCTGAAGAAAAACAACTGGTTTTTGAAGAGCATGAAGTATTAAAAGAATCTAACGAATTACTTATAAAACAATTCAAAAACTTACTAAACACTAAAATTAAAGTTGCTCAGCAAGCAAATATAGTCGTGGGTGAGCAGCTATTTAGTGATCAGTCATCGTTAATAAGTAATAAAGTAAATACACTGCAATTAAATAATGACGGTACGATACGCAGTGCCTCTACTGATGGGCTTTCGGCTGCATTTATCCCACAAACTAGCTATACACCTTTTTATAAACAATTAATATCAGACTCTGAAACGCTCTGGAAAATTATATCGCCAACACTAACTCAAGATTTTTTTAATTTTTACCTTATTACTAAAGATAACTTTATTCGCATAGCGCCGCCTAACGAGGCTTTAAATGCGCCAGCTAATTATACATTTACACAAAGTACGCGCTTTAATTACGCTAAGGCGCTTACTAATCCTCAACATAGGCCTGTTTGGTCTAAAGTTTATTACGATACTATATGGCATAAATGGGCTATTAGCTTAACGGTTCCTATTTATAAAGAGGGTGAGTTTTTAGGTGTTACTGGCAGTGACATCGCGCTAAAAACATTAATATCGCAATTGCCAATTGGCGGAAAAGAAAAACAGTTAGTGGTATTTGACAGCCAAGGGCAGTTATTAGCGCACCCCAATTTAACCCAATCAAGTTATGCACAATATGGTAAAGCAGGTAAAAAACTACTCCCTGAGGACTTTATTGATCCCACATTACAAGTAATTGTAGATGATGCGATTAAAATGCAACGGTCTGAATATGCCGACTCATTCAAATTAAATAATGAAGCGCATATTATTAATATTCATAAAATAGATGGCTTAGATTGGTATGTAGGGGTATATAAAAAACGTTCTTCAACATTCTCAGCATTAGCAGATTTAAAGATGAAGTTTTTTGGGCTATTTATACTCTATGCCATTTTAGTCGCCTTACTCTTACATCAAGCACTTTATCAGCTAGTACTTAGGCGTATACATTCTTTGGTTTATGCCGTTACAAACTTTGGTCAAGGCCAGTTACAAATAGAATTTCCAAAAGAAAACAAAGATGAAATAGGCACTCTCAACGGCTCATTTAAAGACATGACCATTGAAATTAGAAAGCTAATAGATGGGCTTAACCAGCGTATTATTGAAAAAGAAATTGCAGAAAAAGCAGCCAGGCGACTATCCAAAGCCGTGGCGTTTTCTGGTACTGGTGTGGTGATCACCGATAAAAACTTTGTCATTGAATACGTAAACCCTAAAATGCTTGAAATGACCAGCTTTTCAGAGGAACATTTTAATAGAGCGCCTTTATTAAGCATTATTGCAAGCGAAATGGCTATATTAATTGATGATATAGATGTTGATTTACGCAGTCGTAATTGTTGGCGTGGCGACACCTTAATTGAAAGCAATAATAAAGCGCCTATTTGGGTTTCTTTAAGTATTTCACCTATTCGCGAAGATGACGGAACAATTACCAGTTACGTAGCCTCTGCGCAGGATATTTCGTTTGTTAAAGAAAGCCAGCGTAAAATGGAACAGCTTGCTTATTTTGATACTTTAACAGGACTTGCTAATCGAACATTTTTTAGAATGCAGCTGCGTAAATCGATGGCGCTTGCTGAACGCGGGCATTATGCCTTTGCATTGTTTTATTTTGATTTAGATGAATTTAAACGTATTAACGATACCTTAGGCCATAATGCAGGCGATCAATTACTCGTTGAAGTTGCAAATAGATTAAAGCAACGCCTAAGAGCCGAAGATACTATTGCGCGTTTAGGCGGTGATGAGTTTGCTATATTACTCAGTGGCATTGAGCATCAAGAGCATGCAACTCAAGTGGCAAATACGATTCAAAAAACCCTTAATGAGCCTATTCAACTTGGCAGTAACGAAGTTATTATTAGTGCCAGTATTGGCATTACTATGGCCCCATACGACAGCCAAGAAGAAGACCAACTGTTAAAGCATGCCGACTTAGCCATGTATGAAGCAAAAGCAAAAGGGCGTAACACCTTTCATTTTTATAGCCAAGAGCTCAATACTGCTGCAAATGAACGCCTGTTTATTGAAAACGAGCTACGCCAAGCGATAAAAGATAAACAACTCACGGTTTATTATCAGCCGCAGATTGATAGCCGCACTCAGCTTATAGTGGGTTACGAAGCATTGTTACGCTGGTTTCATCCAACAGAAGGGGCGATTGCACCCACTAAATTTATACCTATTGCAGAAGCTACCGGTTTAATTGTTGAACTGGGAGAGTGGGTATTACACCAAGCATGTAATTTTGCAGTTAAGTTAGAGCGCCAAGGTAGAGCGAGTAATATTGCGATTAACTTATCGGCCAGACAGTTTAAAGATGCCAGCTTATTACCTACACTGAAAAAAATAATAGCCAGTACACAGGTGTCGGCTAAAAGCCTACATTTAGAATTAACCGAAAGTATGCTGATGGGCAATGTCGAAGCTGCTATAGCACAACTACATGAATTAAAGGGACTCGGGGTTTCTATTTCTATAGATGACTTTGGTACTGGTTACTCTTCATTAAGTTACTTGAAACGTTTTCCGGTGGATATTCTTAAAATTGATCGCTCATTTATAAAAGATATTCCAGATGATAATAATGATATGGCAATAACAGCGGCAATTATAGCCATGGCGCAAAAGCTAAAACTCGATGTGGTTGCCGAAGGGGTAGAAACCGTTGAGCAAGTAGAGTTTTTGAAAAATAACAATTGCTTTATAGTGCAAGGGTATTACTTTAGCCCGCCAATTGCAGAGCGCGATTTACCCATGCTTTTTGAACGATTGGAGCAAATGGCGAAGGACGAAAAATAAAATTAAATTGCGGGTTTAACCACCCGCAATTTTTACTTTAAAGGTTAAGCTTTCTAAAATAGCTTTTAGTTTATCGCGATCATCACCTTGTACTTCAATAAGACCGTCTTTTACTGCGCCGCCTTGGCCCATTTTACTTTTAAGTGTTTTAGCTAATTTTTTTAAATCATGCTCTTTAGGATCGACTCCAACTACCAGCATAACGCCTTTGCCTTTGCGTCCTTTTGTTTGGCGCTCAATACGCACAAACCCGTCTTTAAATAGTTTACCTGCAACTTCTTTCTCTGGTTTTGGTTGCTCTATTCGCCCCGTTTGTGTTGAATATACTAAGTGACTATCGCTCATCATTACCCTATACAAAAATTGAATCAAACAATGGCGTAAATAATAGCAAATTTGTGTATTGATGTTTTTATTTTTGCTAATTAGTTTTAAACAGTTATATTTGATTCAAAGAATATTAATAGGACATAATATGAGTTTAACTAAAAGTATATCGGCCGATGCAGCTACGTTAACAATACATATAAAGGGTAAGTTTGACTTTAATTTAGTGCAATCTTTTCGCCAAGCGTATGCGCAAATAGACAAAAGCATTACTAAAGTAATTATCGACCTAAGGGAAACCGATTACATGGACAGCTCAGCATTAGGTATGCTGCTAAATATGCAAAAAAGCATAGATACACAGGTCAATAAATTTGAGATCAGCAACTGCCAACCACAATTAAAAAAAATATTACAAATATCTCGGTTTGATAAGAAGTTTGATATTAACTAGGGCCTGTTGACCTTTCAGGATTAAAATTTGTTCAATCTAGGGGCGATTAAATCGCGGCGCGAGGTTTGTAACCTAGTGGGCTAAGTAAAAACCGAACAACAAAGAGTTAATCGTCCCTAGAAAGAACCCAAAGGGCAGCGCATGTTTGGCATTTATGCTGCGTTATCGCCTATTTATGGGGAATAACCACACTACATAGGCTCTGCTTTGCCTAAATACCAAACATACTGCTGCAAATTTAACCTCGAAAGATAAACAGGCCCTATGATGCATATTTTAGTTGTTGATGATCAAGCCCTTAACCGAATATTACTGCAAAGGCTATTAACACAAGAAGGCTATACAGTTTCTTTGGCGTATAATGGTGTTGCCGCTCTAAAGATACTCGCGCAAACCCCAATTGATATTGTGCTGCTTGATGTAGTAATGCCTATTATGGATGGCTTTGAAACGGCAAAAATAATAAAACAACGCTTTAACGATATTCATTTACCTATTATTTTTATTACGGCACTGGATGATCACGCCAGCTTTGAGCGTTGTTTAGCGGTTGGCGGTGATGACTTTATTCAAAAGCCGTTCGAAAAAGTAATTTTACACGCCAAAATTAAAGCCCACTGCAGAACCCGTGAATTAAGTAAAAAGGCTAACCAGCAAAAAATATTACTTGAGGAGCATCAAAATCAGCGTGAGCGAGAGTATGAAATTATTGAGCATATTTTTAATAACTCCCTCGAAAATCAAGATCAATTTAAAACCCACCTCGATTTTAATTTATCGCCTGCCACCATGTTTAACGGCGATATGTTTTTAGTCGCGCAAAGTCCTATAGGTAATTTATATTGTATGCTGGGTGATTTTACCGGTCATGGTTTAGCGGCGGCAATAGGCGCTTTACCTGCATCGCGTGTGTTTTACACTATGGTTAAAAAAGGCATGGCGGTACACGACATTGCCCGCGAATTAAATTTATTATTATACAATTTACTGCCCGGACATATGTTTTGCGCTGCAGCTATTATAGAGCTAAGTGCATCTGGTAAAAGTATATCGGCATGGCTAGGCGGGCTTCCCGATACTTACTTAATAGATAAGCAAGGTAACCTTAAAAAAACGCTAGAATCGCAACATATGGCATTGGGTATATTAAACAATCAAGAGTTTGAACATGAGGTTATTCACTTTGAAGTAAATGAGCAAACACGGCTTGTACTTGCAACCGATGGCATAATTGAAACAACGAATAAACAAGGTGTTTTTTTTAGTGAACAACGCTTTATCGAAACCTTAAAATTGAACCCGATGATCAGCAGCGAAAACATCGTTAATAGCGTAAGTCAGTTTGCTGATGGTACTAAACAACAAGACGATATAAGCATAGTGTTACTCAATTGTTTACCACTAAGTGTGAAGCCGGAACCCAGAGAGGCATTTTCTAAATTAGCGTTTAATATGTCATTGAGTTTAGATTCGAAGCAAATAAAAAACACCGATCCGGTTTATGATTTAGTAAATATGCTCAGCAGTATTAGTGGCTTAAAAGCACATAGAGCGAATATATTTTTACTCCTATCGGAGGCATACAATAATGCGCTTGATCATGGTGTACTTAAATTAGACTCACAATTAAAAACTCAAGATGATGGCTTTTTTAAATATTATGAATTGCGCGCAAAAAAACTTGCAGAACTTAGTAATGCAAAACTCTCTATAGAGGTAAGTTACTGCCCTGATAGCTTGAACTTATACTTTATTATTTGCGACAGCGGCTGCGGGTACACTCACCAGCAAGATACCCTGTTTAATGACGCAGCTGAGTTTGGCCGCGGGCTGTCACTGCTTGACGAAATAGCACAGAGAGTGACTTATAACAGCAGCGGGAACCAAGTTGAAATGTGTTATAAGTTGAGCTAGCACTGTAAAAAAATCCATGCTAACATTTGTACACTATAGAAGTATGGATGGCCAAATGATTAATTCCTATTTACAACAAGCACAACTCAGTGCAGACACCCGTTTAATTTCAGCAGAGCTAACAGCGCTTGAGCAAGCACTTGTAAGCACTAGCTTGCCTGAAGTTCGCTGGCATTATCAAATTCCACAGTTAGGTGAGGGCGGAGCATGTAGTTTATTTGGTTATCTGCAAGATGAACCGTTTAAGTTAACTGCTTACGTAACTAACAATGAGCAAACGCACACTAAGCTTGCTAACTTACAGGCTATTGTAAACTACATACAGCAGCAAACTGGGGTTGATTGGTATGGTATTTATCAAACTCACGATACTGCACAGGGTAAACAGCTTTTAAAGTTAGCTTATCATGGCGCGCCAAGTAGGCCGCTTTTTCCGCTTACAGCCGATTTTGCCGCGGGCAGTAACAACGTGCAAGTTGCGCTCTCTAAAACGGGCCGTATTATTAATAATGTTGAGCAATACTTAAGCCAAGGAGGGGAGTATTATACTTGCGACCCAAAGGTTAAGTCTGAGGTGTGCTTACCTTTATTTAATAGGAGTGGTGAATGCGTAGGAATTATTGATGCTGAGGCGTTTCATAATGATTTTTTTGATGAAAAAGTACTCGCAGTCCTAATTGCATGCTGTATTAAAATTCCTCAATTTTTAGTTTAAATAACAAAAATAGACTATGTTGAGGTTTTTAATAATGATTTTTTGCATGCACAAGGTATTAACTGTATTAATGGCATGCTGTATTAAAATTCCTCACTTTTTTGTACCAATAACACTAGCCAACCTAGCGTGTTTTTATGATAAGCTTAAGCTCACACCAACCCCCTAAATAATGATAAGAGATAGTCAATGTTCTCAGTATTAAAACCATTACCCACAGATCCTATTCTTGGCCTTATGGCGGCCTATAAGCAAGATACTAACCCTAATAAAATTGATTTAGGTGTGGGTGTCTATAAAGATGAGCTAGGCAATACACCGGTACTTAAAGCGGTAAAAAAAGCAGAAGCGTTTCGTTTAGAAAATGAAACCAGCAAATCTTATATTGGTTTAGCGGGTAATTTAGATTACTGTCAAAAAATGGAAAGCTTACTATTAGGTGAGCACAAAACATTACTAGCTAACCGTGTACGTACGGCGCAAGCGCCAGGTGGTACTGGGGCATTACGTGTTGCTGCTGAATTTATTATGCGTTGTAATCCAAAAGCAACAGTGTGGGTAACTACGCCAACATGGGCTAATCATATTAGCTTATTTGAAGCAGCGGGCTTAACAGTAAAAGAATACCCTTATTACGATTACGAAAATAAAGATTTACTATTTGATGAGATGATCAACACGCTTAAGCAAGTGCCTAAAGGCGATGTGGTTTTACTACATGCGTGTTGTCATAACCCAAGTGGTATGGATTTAAACGAAGCACAGTGGAAGGTAGTTGCTGAGCTTGCAAAAGAAGTGGGCTTTACGCCGCTTGTTGATATTGCATACCAAGGTTTTGGCTCTTCACTAGAAGAAGATGCACGTGGTTTACGTATTTTAGCTGACGCAGTTGAAGAGTTAATTATTTGTTCTTCATGTTCTAAAAACTTTGGTCTTTACCGCGAACGTATTGGTGCGTGTTCACTAATTGCAAAAGACAGCGCAACTGCTGATATTTCAAACTCAGTATTACTTAGTGTTGTACGTAGTATTTATTCAATGCCGCCAGCGCATGGTGCCGACATTGTAAATACAATTTTAAGCAGCACTGAGCTTACGCAAATGTGGCATCAAGAGCTTGATGAAATGCGTAGCCGTATAAATGGTTTACGTACACAAATTAAAGAAACACTAGCGACTAAAGACATAGCGCAAGACTTCTCGTTTATTGAGCGTCAGCACGGTATGTTTTCTTTCTTAGGAATTAATAAAGAGCAAATTACTCGCCTACAAAAAGAGTACGGCATTTATATTGTTGGCTCAAGTCGTGTAAACGTAGCGGGCGTGAGTGATGCAAATATTGAATACTTTGCAAATGCAGTTGCCGACGTATGTAAATCATAATAGTTAACCTGAACTCTGGTTAAGAGATTTACTAACATATTGAATCATCGTTATATTTAATTTTATTTTCTCTAGCCAGAGGTTTTCAGTGAAAACAAGGCGAATTTACGCGTCAATAGCCGGCCTATTGCAAGTAAATTCAACGCAGTTAGCGCTGAAAACAGCTGCTTGAGATAAGTTTATTATCCGGAGCTCAAGTTAGTTAAATTATTTAACTAAAAAACCGCACAACCTTAGGTTAGTGCGGTTTATTTTTGCCTCGTATTTAGAGCCTATGCGTCTATTAAATCTTCAACGCCAACAATCAGCCAAGGTGCATCAGTAAGCGTTAAACGCTCTAAATGCCAAATTTCTAAAATAGGTTGTTCTTGTTTATCTGCTAAATCGCGATACTTACCTTTAAAGCGTACGCTTACTTGCCACTTGTCAGTCAGCGTATCTGCGCGTACTAGTTCTGCATCTATAAACATCACTTCAGTAGCTACGCTTGTAATTGCTTCGCGCTCTGCTTTAAATTCGGCCACTAATTCAGGGCTTAAATACTCAGCCATAGTGTGATAATCAGCTTCGTTCCACGCATTTTGTAGTGTGTGGTAATGCTCACGAGCACCTTGTAAAAAGCCGTTTGTATCAAAGCCAGGCGGTAAGTTAAAAGGCACATCGTCGCCGTGCGCAGTACTATTAGCAAATCCTGTACTTGTTGTTTGTTCATGCTCAATAGGTGCTTGTTTAAATGCATTTTGTGACATGCCAGCACTGGCCAGTTGAGGCGACTGCCTTGCGCGCATAAAGCCACGAACAAGTTTAAATATTATAAAGGCTGCACCCGCAAGTAAAATCATCTCTAGCAGCTGAAACCCTTCAAAATCACCACCTAACATAGCAGCAATTAAGCCACCAGCAAGCAGTCCACCAAAGACACCCGCCATAATGCCTTTTTTATTAGATGCTGGCTTTGCCGCAGGCGCAACTGCCTTGGTATCTGTTTGTTGCTTTTGTGCGGTTTGTTGCGTAGCTGGAGTTTTACCACGTTTGCTACTACCAAACTTTTTACGTGCTTGTGCATCAAAGCTTGCAGTCATTAGCAAGGCCAACAAAGATAAAATAACGACAAAATTCTTCATGAAAATCCTTAAATAAAATAAAGTGTCGATTATACCTATAGAAATATTATTTACTTTAAAAATCAGTTGGCTGGTTGGTAATATTTAAGGGGCAGGAGTGAAATTATTAAATATTAAGCGCACCGCTTAGCTGGTCTAAGCGGTGCGAGAAGCTACAAGGTTACAGCCAGCGAATAGCGCCAGAAACACGTTCATTATACATATTCACCGGCGCACCTAAGCTGGCAATTAATACGGTATCGGCTTGTTGGCCTCTATTAATATGGCCTTCAAATCGGTCATCATGAAAGTCATCAGAGCCCATTTCAAACACTTTATTTTTAGTCGGCACAATAAATACCGTCATAGGGCCAAAGTCAGATTCAAACACTAAATGTATGCCTTTCTCCCCTTTAAAGTCACAAAACATAGCGTAAGTAATTTTACCGGGTAGCTCACTTAATTGTCCGCCAAGTAAGGCGAGCTTTTCATTCACGCTTTGCAGGCTAATTGCTTGTGTTTTATCGAGAGAATTTATTTCGTGATAAACGTGGGCTAAAGCATGCTCACCTGCGCCATAGGTATTTTGCTCAGAACTAAAAAAGAATGCACTTATAGTAACAACAAACGAAGCGGCTAGGGCTAAATGTACTCGGTCAAACTTAAAGCGCGATCGCGATGCAATAACGTTTTTATTAGCCGGTATTTGCGCTTGTTGCTGTGCTTTTTCTTTTAAAGAGGTGTTTAAAAGAATTCGCTCGGCTAGGTTTTCAGGTACCGGAACGTCATTAGCTGCACTTTGTAAATATTTATCGAAATCTTTCATGTCGTTAATAAACCGTTGTCGCTCTGAGTTGTCTTTAGCAAACTCGGTAAGCTCATTGTCAATATCGTTTGGCTGCGCAATAGTGCGGCGACGAAACTCAAGCTCATCCATTATTTTGATGCCCCTTTAAGTTGCTCATCATCACGGCTTAAAGCCTCTTTAAGTTGGTTTCTAGCACGGTATAGACGTGTCATTACCGTGTTTTTATTTAAATCGAGTATATTCGCAATTTCTTCGCCTGAGCAGCCCATTACTACTTGCAGTAATAACGGCTCTTTGTATTCATCAGGCAAGAGTGCAATTTGGCGCTGAATAACAGTTTGCTCCATTTCATCGTCTAAAGAGTGGCTGCTTTCATCAACCAATAATTCATCTTCTATATCGCTATAATCAAATTGTTTGCGCTCAAATCGTCGCGCGTTTTCGCGACGTAAAATCGTAAGTAACCACGACTTTGCTGCTTTTTGATCCAGTAAAGAGTCGAGCGAGCGCCAGGCACGCAAAAATGTTTCTTGTACTAAGTCATCGGCAATGTGTGGATCACGGCATAACCAATAGGCAAAGCGGTAAAGCTCTTTATGGTAAACATGAACCAAGGCTTCGTAGCGCTTTTGCTTTTGTGCCATATCAATTAAGACCTGATTATTCGATTTTTTATTTCCAAACATAAGTTCTTTTTTTAGTTAAATATTATTTAATGTAATAAAAGGCCTATACGCATTAAAATTTAATGGTAAAGGTCTTTTAATACAGCTTGTTGCGACTTTAATGTTTGATCCTGATACTTTTTAAGTAATTTAACTATAGCTGTAAGATCGCTGGTTGTTTTTTTATTACTGTATAATTGTGTTTGTAACTGCATCACGTTATTAGTTAGTTCTGCATCATTAATAGCACGGCATAAAGTATCAATAGCGCCCATATTTTGCTTAGTTACTGTTTTTGCATATATATTTAATGCGCTATAAAACATTTTTGCATCGTTTTTATTTGCTGCATGTAATAAGTTTTTCAAACTAGGCAGCGCGGGCGTTTTATCAGTTGTAGCTACTACATGCGCATTATGAGTAGAACGGCTTAACCAATAAAAAATTGCAGTCACAATCCATAATAAATAGCCCAGTACAGCAACAATTATTAACCATAATGGTGTTGAGCTTTGTACTTGCAGCGGATTAGTTGCATCTATACTATTTTGTCCTGCTGCTTGGTTATTGGTATTTTGCGAATCATTTATAACCACAGGATTAGCAGCATTGCTACTAGGGAGCACAGTAATAGTGCGCTCTGGTAAAGTGGCAAAGCTAATACGATTTATTTTAGTGTTGTACCAAGGCAGTTTTATTTCGGGCAGCGTATAGGTGCCGGGTGTTTGTGGTAACAAAGCATAAGAGGCAATTTGCTGCGATACTACACGGCCATTACGCACCGCATTGTTATTTTCTTTTTGATCTGGGTAGCTACGGATCCCCGTAATATCGGGCATTGATATTTCGGGGAGTTGCTCTTTGGTTACACCAAGTGCCGTTAAGGTAATTGTGCGTGTGATAGGAGTGCCTACCTCAACAGTATTATCCTCTGGTTGCCATTGCTCATCTAAACTTACTAACTCACTAGGCAGCCAAGCGCCATTGTAATTACTTGGAATAGGCTTTATTTCTATTTGCTGATCATTGCCAAGTGCCGATACTTCTAACTGGCGGTAATTTTGTTGCACACGGCCTTGAAAAGCTGGGCCGGCAATAGTGTAGTCACCACTTTTTTGCGGCTGAATTAAATACTCTCGGGTAATTACTAAGTAACGTTTACCGTCAACCAGTTCATAATCTTCCGTTTGTTTACCTAGTTGGCTAAGTTGTGCATTTTCCATGCTAGGCGTGCCTAAACTGCCGTCGAGTAGCTCTTTGGCTAAATAAAGTTTAAGCGTATAAACACCGGCTTCTTGTACAAACAAAGATTTACTTGAGAGCGATGTTTTTAAAAATATATCGTTATTTTTATCGGCATCAGCTGCGCGCTTGGCTACTTTTAAAGTAATAGGCTGCGAGCTAAGCCCTGCAACAGTAAACGACGGTATAGTGTATTCACCTTCACGGCGGGTCATTAGTTTAACCGACCAGGTAGTTTGCTTGTTCATACTGCCATTTATAATATTGGTGCGGGTACTTAAGCTAGTAGGGCCAACCACAAAGCTTTTTAACAGCATTGAGGTATCGGGTTGTTCATCTTTAATTGTGTCGTCTACTGTAATATTAAGAATAAAAAACTCACCCGCTAACACTGGGTTTTTATTTACACTGGCTTCGAGTTTGGTGGCAGCCATCAATGGCATCGCACTTAATAGCAATAAACAGCAAAATAATCGCATTACCATGACTTTTCTACTCCTGTGGGGCGACGTTGATATTGTCTTTTTTGGGCTTCTAATTGCATTTTGTTCCGTAATAAAATAGCGGGATCGTCGGGCACTTTTCGCAGTAACTGATTAAGCTGCTGTGCTTGTTCTTTTTCTTCGTTAGTCAGCTCACTGGCTTGTACTGCTTGCGCTTGTTGCTCGGCAGTTTGTTGTTGCTCGTCGGGCGCAGATTCGTTTGCAGCCTGTGGCTCACTTTGTTGCTCAGCGTTATCATTTGGCTGTTCGGCTGGTTGATTTTCACTTTGCTCGTTTTGCGGCTCAGCTTGCATGTCAGGTTTATTTTGTTGATCAGCTTGCTCTTGTGCTTGCTCAGAGTCTTTATCCGATTTATCGTCACTGTTTTTTTCACTGTCACTTTGGGCTTCGCCTTGCTCAGAATTTTTTTGCTGATCTTGCTTGGTTTCATCAGAATCTTGTTGCTGGTTTTGCTCATCACTTTTTTGCCCGTCTTGTGATTCGCCGCCGTCTTGGTTTTGTTGCTCTTGCTGCTGATTCAGTAATTGCTCAACCAGTGCTTGGTTGTCTGCGGCTTGTGTAAAGTTAGGGTGTAATGCTTGAGCTTGTTGGTAAGCATTAATTGCTTCCTCTAGCTTGCCCGCTTTAGCAAGTGCGTTACCAAAGTTATAAAAACCGGTTGCCGATTTATCATCACTAAATTGATTAACCGCGGCCTCAAAGTTCCCTTGCTGATAAAGCGCAGCGCCTTTTAATTGGCTCGATTGGGCTGTTATTGCTTGCTCATAATCTTTATTGTTATAAGCATCAAGCGCTCGTTGGTCGGTATTCTTTAAAACAGTGGGCAGCTCTACGGCATAGGCATTTTGTTGTGGTAAAAAGCTAAACACTAAAAACACACTCAGCAAAGCCGCACGTCTAAATAAATAAAGGCTTAAAGGTAGTAGCAGTAACAAGCCATAAATACCGGCGTCTATACGCCAAAGCGCATGATTTTGTTTTTCATCTTTTAGCAACTCACCATTAGCGCTAGGTGCAAAAACAGCAATGTCGGCGCTACTTGGCTGATAACTAGCAAATTTACCACCGCTGTTTGTAGCTAAACTTTTTAGCTGACTGGTATTAATAGTCGGCACTACAATTTGCCCGTAGTGGTCTTTTAAAAATCCGCCTTCGGGTAGTTTAATTGGCGCACCTTGGGCGGTGCCTACACCGTAAATATTTAATCGGTATTGGGTGTTTTTAGTAAAAGTGCTCACCTCACTTTGCTCTTGCTGATCAATGCCGTCGGTTATTAAAATAATATCGCCATCTAGGTAACCGGCTTGTCCTAATAGCTCTTTTGCTATATCAAGGCCAGCTAAAACATTAGAGCCTTTGTCGGGCATTATTTCTGGGCTTAAGCTAGGTATTAGGTTTTCAAGTGTAGTGGCGTCGTTGGTTAGTGGTGAAATGGTATAAGCACTGCCTGCATAGGCTACTAGCGCTGTGTCACCTTCTTTAAATAAATCAATCATATCGAGGGCTTTAAAACGCGCCTGCATTAATCTATTTGGTAAAATATCTGTGCTGTACATAGAGTACGACATGTCCATAACAATAACGCGAGCGTTTTTGCTTTGAAACACAGGTACTTGCTTTTCTTCAAAGCTGGGGCCGGCACTAAATATAATCCCTAAGCTGCAAAATAGCGCTAGTAACCAAAGTGGCTGGTTAGTTTTAGTGCTTGCGTCGCTCATAATAAACTGTGCTAAATGCGGTGCAATTAGCTGCTCATTGGTGGCTTTTTTGCGCTTAATTAAGGCAACAAAAAATAACCCAACTGCGGGTATGAGTAACCACAAAATAGCAGGGCGAATAAATTCAAAATCCATTAGTTAGGCTCCTTTATTGCGCGCAGGGTTGTTAACATTACTTTTAAGCTAATTAATAAAATAGCGATTAATAACGGCAAGTAAAATAATGAGCTTTGCGGGCGAAAGGTTTGCTCATCTACACTAATGGGCTCTAATTTGTCTAGTTCGGCATAAATTTGCTGTAAACCGGCTACATCTTTAGCTCTAAAGTACAAGCCGCCAGTTTGCTCGGCTATGCGTTTTAATAACCCTTCATCTATTGTGTCGCCGCTCATACCGCCCATATTAAATAAACTAAACCCACGAGGATTATCTGAGCCAACGCCAATGGTATACACTTTTATACCAGCATCGCGGGCAAGCAGTAGGGCTTCTTCGGGTTTTAAATTACCCGCAGTGTTTTGCCCGTCGGTTAGCAGCACCACAATACGATTGCTTTTATCTTTGTTTGCAAAACGTTTTACCGACAACCCTAAAGCATCGCCAATGGCAGTGGCGCGGCCAACTAAACCAATTTGTGCCTCAGAAAGCATTTTACTTACGGTTTTTACATCACGCGTAAGGGGGGTTTGTAAAAAGGCGGTGTCGCCAAATAAAATAAGGCCGAGCCTGTCGCCTTGGCGCTGCTCTATAAAATCAGTTAATACCGCTTTAACCATAGTTAAGCGGTCAACATATTGGCCATTGTAAGCCATGTCTTGCTCGGTCATAGAGCCTGATAAATCAACCGCCAGCATTATATCGCGGCCTTCGTTTGGCATTGAAATAGGATCATCTAACCAAGTAGGGTTTGCCGCGGCTATTACCAGTAATAGCCATATAACCCACTCGAACGGGGTTAAGCGCCGTGCATGAGCTTCAACGCTTTGGCTGGTTAAGTTATGTTTGGCAAAGCTTGGGATCCGCAGTCGAGTGTGCGCATTGTTTACAGCCGGTTTTAGTAATAATAGTAATAAAGGCAGGGGGAGTAATATAAACAGCCATGGCCAGCTAAATTCAAACATTAACCACTTCCTTTAACTTAAATTGCTTAATTGCTTGGCGAAACTTATTTTCTAGCGCGCTATTGTTTTGCTCAAGATTATAAACACTGAGAATTTCTTGTTCGCTAAAACTTAATCCGGTTAGTGTATTAAGCGTATTACACCACTGCTTGGTAGATTGCGTAGCAAGGCGTTTATCGTAATAGGCAATGACTAAGCGTTTTAAAATAATATGTAATTGCTGAGGATCAGTGTGCTGTTGGCTTAAATTAACCGCGAAGCGTTTTGGTTGTTTAAATTTATAACGCTTATAAGCCATATAAATTGCGGCGCTTAGCAGCAATAACAAAACGGCAATAATAACCCACCAAGCAGGGGCAAGTGGCCACCAATTTACTTGGCTTGGCGCTATTATGTCGTGTAGGCCATCAAGTGGAGACGTTTGCATGGTTATTTTCTCACTAATTGCAGCTCAAGCGGTGTGGCTGCATTGAATGATATTAAATTAAGACCCGATTTAGTTAAGCGATTAAAGCGTGTGCTAAATGCCTGTTCGGCATTTTTAGCAAAGCGCGCTCTAAAACTACTATCCATAAGTGGTAGGGCAAAGTCTTGGCCATTGGCGCTTACTGTAACGGCTTGTTTAAATGCCGGTAACTGATGCTCAAATGGATCGCTTATGTGGCAACCAATTAGCTCGCAGTGACGGCTTAGTATTTCGAGCTGTTTAAAGCTGGCGTCGTCTAGGGCATTAAAGTCAGAAATTAAATACACTAAACTACCGGGTTTAGCCAAATGGTTAAGGCGCTTTAAGTTATCGCTAAAGTTGTTAGTGGCTTGCTCGTCAATTGCGTTAAGGGCTTGCTGGTGGCTATCACACAAATTATGACACAGCTTTAATACCGCTTTTTCACGGGCGCTGGGCTTGAGCTCTAAATGAGAGTGCTGATTAAATACAATGCCACCAATACGGTCACCACGTTGGCAGGCCGACCAAGCAACTAATGCGCTAATGTGCGCGGCTTGCACCGATTTTAATAACAACTGCGAGCCAAATAGCATCGAGTTTGAAAAATCAGTAAAAATAAACACCGGGCGCTCTTTCTCTTCTTGAAAAAGCTTAGTGTGTGTTTCGCCAGTGCGCGCAGTTACACGCCAATCAATAGAGCGAATATCGTCGCCTTGTTGATAGTGGCGTACTTCAGCAAACTCCATACCACGGCCTTTATGCGGCGCAAGGTATTGCCCGGTTAAGGTGTTTTTAATTTTTACTTTAGGAGCCAGCTCTAGCAATTGCGCTTTGGCTTTGTAATACATCAGCTCTTTAAGCGCTAAATTAACACCGTGGCTATGGCTTTGTGCAAGCCATGCTTGGGGATCTAATGGTGTTTGCATAAGTTACGGTACGGCTACAAGTTCAACAATACGGCTAATTACCTGATCTTTAGTAATGCCATCGGCTTGGGCTTCGTAACTTAAAATAATACGATGGCGCAGTACATTATGTACTACTGCCTGAATATCGTCGGGCGCTACAAAATCGCGGCCTTGCAACCAAGCATGCGCACGGGCGCATTTATCAAGGGCAATAGTGGCACGTGGGCTAGCACCAAACTCAATCCAGCTACCTAGTTGTGCATCTAACTTAGCACCTTCACGGGTAGCTATAATAAGCTGCACTAAATACTGCTCAAGTGGTGGTGCTAAATAAAGGCCTAAAATAGCTTTACGAGCGGCAAATAAATCGCTTTGACTAATTTTTTGCATTACCGCTGGTTGCTCGTTTAATGCTTCGCCTCGGGTTAAACGCAGTATGTCTAATTCGTGCTCTGCGCCGGGGTAACCTATACTCAAATGCAGTAAAAAGCGGTCAAGCTGCGCTTCAGGTAGCGGGTAAGTGCCTTCTTGCTCCAGCGGGTTTTGTGTGGCCATTACTAAAAATAGCTCACTTAGCGGATAAGTATTTTTACCTACCGTTACTTGGCGCTCTGCCATGGCTTCTAATAAAGCTGATTGTACTTTAGCTGGGGCACGGTTTATTTCATCAGCTAAAATAAGATTATGAAACAGTGGGCCTTTTTCAAATACAAACTCACTGGTTTGCTGGCGATAAATATCAGTACCAGTAATATCGGCAGGGAGCAAGTCGGGCGTAAATTGCACCCGCTGAAACGAGCCTTCAATGCCTTTAGCTAAGGCGTTTACGGCGCGCGTTTTTGCAAGGCCAGGAGGGCCTTCTACTAATAAGTGGCCGTCAGCTAAAATGGTAATAAGTAGCGCTTGAGTAAGCTCTGGCTGGCCAATAATTTGTGTATCTAAGTACGTTTTTAATTGTGAAAATGCGTTAGCTGCCATAATAAATAGACTGTCCTCGTCAGCTGGAATAATACCAAAGTTATTTGGGTACGAAATACTGACCTAGTTATAAGGTTTAAAATTGGATAACTCAAGAGTTAGACTGTATTTTTAAAAATAGTTCGTTATTTATTAACGACTTTTAGCCTATCACAAAACTTTGTAAATGCGTCTAAAAAAGCCTATTGTAGTACTTATATAGTGGGTTTTAGAGAATTTTATTTGCCTACTAATCGATAAATTTCAGTTTATCTATTGGCTTTAGTACACGGGTTGTTTAGAATCGAGTAAAATAAACAGGTCAGACCTGTCAGCGGGAGCATAATTAATGTCTGAGCAAAACATACTTAAAACACCAAAAGGCGATCGTATAGCCATAGTTAGCGGCCTACGTACACCTTTTGCCAAGCAAGCAACTGCGTTCCACCATGTACCTGCACTTGATATGGGTAAACTTGTGGTTAACGAAATGCTTGAGCGATTAAATTTCAACAAGTCAGAAATTGATCAACTTGTATTTGGTCAGGTAGTGCAAATGCCAGAGGCACCAAATATAGCACGCGAAATTGTATTAGGTACTGGCATGCCGGTATCGGTTGATGCTTATTCAGTGTCACGCGCCTGTGCGACTAGTTTTCAGGCTATTGCCAACGTTGCTGAGTCTATTATGGCCGGCTCTGTTACTGTAGGTATTGCTGGTGGCGCCGATTCTTCATCGGTACTACCCATTGGCGTGAGCAAAAAGTTAGCTGGCAGTTTAGTTGATTTAAATAAAGCGCGTACCTTAGGTCAGCGCTTAAAAATATTTTCAAAGTTGCGCTTAAAAGATCTATTGCCAGTGCCTCCTGCGGTTGCAGAGTACTCAACAGGCCTTTCAATGGGGCAAACTGCTGAGCAAATGGCTAAAACACATAACATTAGCCGTGAAGATCAAGATGCATTAGCGCATCGCTCGCATTCATTAGCAACCCAAGCATGGGCAGATGGAAAATTAAAAGATGAAGTAATGACGGCGCACTTACCGCCATATAAAAGCTTTATTGAAGAAGATAACAACATTCGTAAAAACTCAACGGTTGAAGGCTACGCTAAGCTTAAGCCAGTATTTGACCGCCAACACGGTACAGTAACTGCAGCAAACGCCACCCCATTAACCGACGGTGCAGCTGCGGTATTAATGATGAGCGAAAGCAAAGCAAAAGCACTGGGTTACGAAATCCTTGGTTATGTACGCAGTTTTGCGTTTTCAGCCATTGGTGTTGAAAAAGATATGCTTATGGGTCCAGCTCATGCCACGCCTATCGCACTAGATAGAGCGGGTATTACCCTTGCCGACCTAGACTTAATAGAAATGCACGAAGCGTTTGCATCGCAAACACTCGCTAACATGAAAATGTTTGCCTCAGATAAGTTTGCGCAAGAGCACTTAGGTCGCAGCAAAGCGATTGGCGAAATTAACATGGATAAGTTTAACGTATTAGGTGGATCGCTTGCTTATGGACATCCATTTGCAGCAACCGGTGCTCGCTTAATTACGCAAAGCTTATACGAGCTTAAGCGTCGTGGTGGCGGTTTAGCATTAACAACAGCCTGTGCTGCAGGTGGTTTAGGTGCAGCTTTTGTATTGGAGAGTGCGTAATGTCAGATTCAGTATTTAATTTAACGGTTGATGAAAATAAAATCGCCGTAGTAACTATAGATGTGCAGGGCGAAAAAATGAATACCCTGCGCAGTAGTTTTGCCGATGATTTAAAAGCCTTACTAGCCGAAGCTAAACAACAGTCTGTAAAAGGCATGGTATTTATTAGTGGTAAAAGTGATAACTTTATTGCTGGCGCTGACGTTAAAATGCTTGATAGTGTGCAAAAGCGTGAAGATGCTTTAGCTATTAGCGAGTTATGTCACCATGCATTTTTTGACATGGAAAACTTACCTTTCACTACGGTTAGTGCTATTCATGGCGCTGCTTTAGGTGGTGGGTTAGAGTTTGCATTAGCCTGTGATTATCGTGTAGGCACCGACAGTGGTATTACCATAATTGGTTTGCCAGAAGTGCAATTAGGTTTATTACCTGGCGGTGGCGGTACTCAGCGTTTAACTAAAATAATTGGCATTCAAAAAGGCTTAGAATGGATGCTAACTGGTAAGCAAATTCGTGCAAAGCAAGCTAAAAAAGCCGGTGTATTAGATGATTGCGTAGCACATAGCGTGCTATTAAAAGTAGCGAAAGAATTTGCCGCTAAAGGCAAAGCACCAGCTAAAGAGCCAAAACTCGACACCGTGAGCAAGCTGCTAGAATCAAACCCGTTTGGGCGTAACTTTATCTTTAAAAAAGCAAAAGAAAACGTCATTAAACAAACGGGCGGACATTACCCTGCGCCACTTTTAATTATTAAAGCGGTACGTGCAAGCGTAGAGCTCGATAAGCTAAAAGCGTATAAAACCGAAGCTGAAAGCTTTGCAACGCTGGTAATGAGCGATGAATCAAAAGCGCTGCGTAGTGTGTTTTTTGCAACCACAGAAATGAAGAAAGATTGGCGCAACGGCGACGCACCAGCAATTAACAAAACCGCAGTGTTAGGTGGCGGACTAATGGGCGCAGGTATTGCGCACGTAAGTGCCGTTAAAGCTAAAGTACCGGTACGTATTAAAGATGTAGCAGAGCAGGGCATTAGTAATGCAATGAGCTACACCTATAAAATTTTAGATAAGCGCTTAAAGCGCCGTATTATGTCTAAAGCCGATATGCAGCTAACAATGAGCCGTATTACAGGCGCAACCGATTACAGCGGTTTTAAAAATATAGATTTAGTAATTGAAGCGGTATTTGAAGATCTTGAGCTTAAACAAGGCATGGTTGCTGATGTAGAACGTGAATGCCAAGAAAATACTATTTTTGCGAGTAATACCTCGTCATTACCTATTTCGCAAATTGCAGCTCAAGCTCAGCGCCCTGAAAACGTGATTGGTTTACATTACTTTTCGCCAGTAGAGAAAATGCCACTGGTAGAAATTATTCCACACGCCGGCACCTCAAAAGAGACCATTACTCGTGTGGTAAATTTTGCGCGCAAACAAGGTAAAACACCTATTGTAGTAAAAGATACCGCTGGCTTTTATGTAAACCGTATTTTAGCGCCTTACTTAAACGAAGCAGCTAACTTAATGCTAGCAGGTGAGCCAATTGAAAAAATTGATGCAGCCTTAGTTGAGTTTGGTTTTCCGGTAGGCCCACTGGCATTACTTGATGAAGTGGGTATTGATATTGGTTCTAAAATTGCGCCAATTTTAGAAAAAGAGCTAGGCGAGCGTTTTAAAGCACCCGATGCATTTACTCGTATGATAGAGTCAAAACGCCTTGGTCGTAAAACTGGTCGTGGCTTTTATGAGTACGATAAAAAAGGCAAAAAGGTTGACGAGTCAGTTTATGAACTACTTAACGTTACCCCAGCTCCGCGTTTAAATAAAAGCGAAATTGCCAAACGTTGTATTGCACAAATGCTTAATGAAGCGGTTCGTTGTTTAGACGAAGGCATTATTGCCAGCCCGCGTGATGGTGATATTGGTGCTATTTTTGGTATTGGTTTTCCACCGTTCTTCGGCGGACCATTTAGCTATATGGATAAACTAGGCGCAAGTAAAATAAGCTCAGACATGTCTACATTAGGCAGTAGCAATGCAATTTTTACCCCTTGCGACACGCTTGTAGCAATGGCAGAGTCAGGTGCTAAGTTTTATGCCGTTCAGCCAAGCGCAGAGCCAACAGTTGAGTCAGAGCCTACAGAGCAAGTCACTGACGATGCTGCAGCGCCAAGTGCTAAAGAATAAGTAAATAAGCATTTACTAATAAAAACCGCATTTTATATGCGGTTTTTTTATGGCTAAATTATTTAAGCGAAAGCCTATTAAAAAGTTTACTAACCACTCAAATTATTAAACTCACTAAATATCACTCGAATAAGTAATAAACCATACCCTTAGAGAGTATTGTCTACTGCTTGAAAGTGGGTTTTTGTACTTGCTAATATTTAAAGGTAAACGCTGTGTGTTGAAAAGTGTTTTGGCATCGAGGTATATAACAGGATGTTTGAATTTAGCTTTAGGGGGGGGGCTAAATATTGGTAATAAATACGCTTGAAGTACTTCAAGCGTATTTAAAATAAAATGGGGTATTTAAAGATGGGCGGCGATAATTTTTTTATCTTTTTCAGGCATGTTATCTACCACTAAATCAAATGAATTATCAATCATTCGCTTAATCTCATTTTGCGGGATTGTGCCATCTAGTATTATGGTATTCCAAAGGCGTTTATTCATATGATAGCCAGGGATCACTGCAGTAAACATATCTCTTAATGCTAGTGCTTCGTCGGGGTCACATTTTAAATTTAACCACCAAATAGGCTCGCCATTGGCGTCGTTATTATCATCATTACCCAGTGCAAGGGTGGCAAACATTTTATGGTTTACCTTGTAAACATCAACTTCTTTAGAAAAAGGTTGGGTTACTTTAACTAGTGGTTTGTTAACTAAATACTCATGTACAGTTTGTTGGTCCATGATCCATTCCTTGAAGTCATACTCGATGAAACTACCATAACAGTTTTTTTAATGTTTGATTATATGTATTTTTGTAAAAATCATAATTTTATGAGTTAATCCAAGGTATAGCGGGGTTTTGAAGCAGTTTTAGTTGAACAAAATCTAGTTCGTGGTATGTTTCTCAGAGTCAAAAATAATAGGAATATATTCATGCCAAAGGCGAGTGAAGTTAAAAAAGGGACAGCCATTGATTTTAATGGTCGCGTTTTAGTTGTAAAAGATATAGTACGCTCAGTTCCACAAGGTCGTGCTGGTGGTAGTTTGTACCGTATGCGTTTATACGACGTAGTAACGGGCAGCAAAGTGGATGAAACATTTAAAGACAGTGATATGTTAACACTTGCTGATTTAACTCGTCGTGAAGCTATGCTTTCGTACATTGATGGTGACGAGTATGTGTTTATGGATAACGAAGATTACACGCCATATAATCTAAGTAAAGATGCGATTAGCGAAGAGATTTTGTTCGTAAATGAAGAAACTCAAGGCGTGCACGTTATTGTAATAGATGGCGCACCGGTTGGCCTAGATTTGCCATCAAGTGTTGAACTGGTTGTGGAAGAAACCGACCCATCTATTAAGGGTGCTTCGGCGAGTGCACGCTCAAAGCCGGCGCGTATGTCTACAGGGTTAAATATTTCAGTTCCTGAGCATATTTCTACAGGCGATCGTATTCGTATCAATACTGCAGAGCATAAATTTATGGGCCGTGCTGAAAAGTAAGCGCCTAATTATTTATATTAAAAAGCCGACTTGTTCGGCTTTTTTTATTGCTTAGATTCAAATAGTAAGTGCATAGCTTTAAAAATAGTCATTTTATGGTTAAAATACGCGGCTTGTTTTTACAGGTTTAGGTATTGCTTTGATTTTTGTTTTATTAAGCGCAGTGTTTATAGCGATTATGTATTTAGAGGCGATTAAAAAGGGTATGCCGGTTAAGCGTTGGCTGTTGTTAGCGGGTTTACTTGGGCCGGTTGCATGGTGTTTGTTTAATTTACATTATCGCCGTGCGTTACTGCGAAGTGTAGGTATTAACCCTTGCATATGGCGTCCTTAATTTTTTATTTCTGTTTTTTAACTTTAATTAGTGACAGCCACTTTTTTAATCGGGCTAATTAAACTAGGTACAGACTTGCTGTGCTGGAGTTTTAAAAATTCGGTAAACTCATCTTTTGATAGCGGCTTAGAGTAATAGTAGCCTTGTACTGTTTCACAGTTTAATTGTTTGAGTATTTCTATTTGCGACGCTTGCTCTACGCCCTCTGCAACCACATGTAGGTCAAGGTTATGGGCAATAGTAACAATTGAGTCGACCATATTGCGGCCGCGCTCGTTTTTCATGTCATCGATAAAGGCTTTATCAACTTTAAGCGTATTAAGCGGAAACTGCTTTAAATAGGCCAGCGAAGAGTAGCCGGTACCAAAGTCGTCCATTGCTAAATGAATACCTCGGGCGCTGAGTGAGCACATTATTGCGATAGCATCTTTAGGGTCGTCCATTACCGTGCCTTCGGTAATTTCTAGCTCTAAAAAGTAAGAGGGCAATGCATTTTTTTGTAAAATCACATCAATACGTGTTGTTAGGTCGGGTAAACTAAATTGCTTTGCCGATAAATTCACAGCAACTCTGCCATTAAATAAGCCCGCATCAAGCCACTCTTTTACATCGCGACAGGCTTTATTTAAAACCACTTCACCAATTTCTATTATTTGCCCTGTTTCTTCTGCTATTGGGATAAAAACACCCGGGCTAATAATGCCTTTTTTAGGCGTGATAAAGCGTACTAATGCCTCCATTCCCACAAGTTTACCGGTATGAATATTCATTTTTGGTTGGTAATACACGGCAAAATGATTTTCTTTTAAACCAAAGCGCATTAGGTTTTCTATTTGCAGGCGCTTTACGGCTTCACGGTTCATGGTGTCATTAAAAAACAGATAACTATTACCTTTCTTTTTAGCGTGGTACATAGCTGTGTCGGCATTTTTTAATAGTAGCTCTGGGGTATTACCATCTTCAGGGAACAACACAATGCCAACGCTTGAGGTAATGGCAAGCTCATGTCCGGCCATTTTAAAAGGCGTAGCAATAGCCGCTAAAAACTGTTTAGCGGTGCGGGTAATCGTATATATGTCGTTAGTATCAGACATTACCAGTGCAAACTCATCGCCGCCTAAACGATAAAACACGTCATTTTCGCGAGTGAGCTTATTTAGCCGCATAGCGAGTTTAGCTAATAAGCTGTCACCTAGTTGGTGCCCTAAAGAGTCATTTATTTTTTTAAAGTTATCTAAGTCGAAAACTAACAAAGCATGGTGCGAGTTTAGTTGCCCTAATTTTTGTAAGTCGGTAAAAAACAAATTACGGTTAGGCAGGTTGGTGGTGCGGTCTCTATTGGAGAGGTTATGCAGTTGCGATTCGGCTTTTTTACGCTCGGTTAAATCAGAGTATACAACGACATAGTTAGTTATTTGGTTTTGATCATTTCTAATTTCATCAATCGAAATTTCTATGGGTAATAAAACATGTGCACTATTGCGTAATTTAACTTCTTGTTGCAGGCTATCTCGCTGGTATACGGTTTTTTTAATGGTGTTAATGTAACTTTTATCGTAGCCGGGCAAATTAAAATCTTTTTTAAGGTACTGCTCGCGCACGCCACCAAATAAGGTTAAAAAGCTGGGGTTAATATCGACTAACTTAAAGTTTTTATCGTAAATAGCCAGGGCGTCGGTTAGCGATTCAACGCATTTTGCAAAAAGGTTTAAGCGCTCTTCGGTTAGCTTTAATTGTGAAATGTCGCGCACTGTGCCTGTCATGCGTAAGGGACTAAGGTTGGTGTCTTTTTCTATTATTTTGCCGCGATCGAGTACCCAGAGCCAGCCGCCAAAATGATCTTTAATCCGATAAGTCGCTTCAAAAAAAGGAGTTTGTTGAGCAAAGTGTTTTTTAAGTAAATATTCTACTTGGGTAATGTCGCTTGGGTGAATAAGGCTTTTATTAGGTGGAAACTCTGTTGATAATATTGAATCCATTAAGTACTTATCGTTAATACGAAGTACTTTACCGGTTTTTATATTCCAATCCCAAAGGGTATCGCCACTGCCTTCAACAGTGCTTTTTAAGCGTTGTTCAGAAAGCATAAGTTGATAGCGCGAGCGCTTAAGTTTATATATAACCGTTAGCATGTAGCATAAAACAAGCACAATTATTGCGCTTGCCGTAACTGCAACGGTATTTAAATTTAAGTTAAAAGTTGCCTCTAAGGCATATAGGCTATGCGAGGCAACTAATAGGGCTAATAGTAAGCTTATTTTTATTATTATTGTGATCATTATTTTTATTATTTTTATAACATTTAATTTTCAAACGACAATCTAAATCAAGCGTTACTCACTGTCAAAGAGAATGCGAGTAAAGGGCCTGATTATGCGCTTTATTAGGCTTTGCAGAGCTTAAAAACTCATATCTAGGTCTATTTTCATTAAAAAGGCTTAGCGCGTATGCTTTTATATCTGCAAGGGTTAATGCATTTAATGCATCAAGCAAGCGTTGTTGCATATGAAACTCGTGATCGCGATTACCAATAGCTAACCATAATCGTTGCGAGCGCAGTCGCAGGTTTTTATCTGCTTCGGCTATATGTGTGGTTAGACCGTGCTTTTGTTGTAACCAATCTTGTGGGGTTAAATTATCGATATTGGTCAAATAGTCATGAATAAAGTTATTATGGCGCTGCAGTATTGTTTTGGCTTCAAACTTGGGTGATTGCACATAAAAAACAATGCCCGCGCGGGTGTTAAAAGGCGCGTAACCGGCACCAACTAAATAACCTAATTGTTGCGTGGTGCGTAGTTCGTTAAAGTAATCTTGATTGATTAGATGATTTAGTGCCATCATTTTTACTTTTTCACTTACACAGTCGGTTTGTGCTTGATAGTAAATAAGCATAGCGTGATCATTACAAGGAAGCGTTAACTCAAAGCGCGTTACTTTGTTAATTTCAAATAATGGCCGTGTTAAATCGGCTATTACAGCGGCGCTTTTTAAGTGCGCGGCTACTTTTTTCTGAAAACTAATTGCATCAGCTTGTTGCCAGTTACCATGTAAAAATGACTCTACATGCAGGGCTTTAAAAAAGTCTTGTCTAAATTCATTAAACTGCTGAAAGCACGTGTTTTTTAATGCGTCAGCCAACTCGTTTGGCTGTGGATTCCACGGCATTATTTTTGCGCCTAACATGCTAAACAGCTCACCTACGGGCTTATTTTGATTACTGTTACGCCAATGCCTTACTAATTGCTTTTTATACTCGGCAAAACGTTTAGAGCAAATTTCTACGTTAAATAAAGCATCAATGAGTTCATCAACCAGCTCTAACTGGCTTGATGAGAGCCCCGCTGTATGTAGTGTTAACCCACCTTGATGAGACGTTAAGTGATAACTAAGTCCTGCAAGTTCGGCAGGGTAAAATTGCTCGCTAACGCTATCCATAAATAAATCAGAAAAGAGGCGGGTGAGTGCCATGTGCTTTACATCTTTTATTGCAAAGTCTGAGTCCATTGCCAAGTAAAAATGACCTTTGGCAACGCGAAAGGTGTTGTCTTGTTTAAACCAAAAATCAAAACCAGGCTCTGTGACTATTAGCTCAGGTTTTGTTTGTGGCTCAATTATATCAAACAGCTCAACGTCTTTGGTTAAATAAGGATTAACAACAGGTAAGCGCATTTCATTGAGTGGTTTATTAATGTTACTTAGTGCATCGAGCCAACTAGTCGAAATTTTTTCAACCTTGTAAGGTGTATTATACCAAGCTGCTTTATGTTGAGGCTCAACCTCGGGGTGAATAAGTACCAAGCGCATATTGTGTGGCTTTAACCATTGCATGGCCATTTCATGGGTGGCGTGTTTAAAGCCTTCCATTAAATAGTCGCCTTGTAAGTAGTTAGGCTGATCGTAATGTTGCATATTAATGCTTAAGTTACTTACCCAGTCTATTAAGCGCGATTGTTCTTGGTTATCGAAGGCAATTTGCAATAGCTTCTTTTTATCTTGGTATAAGCGCGGTAGCTGTTCAATATTGTTATTAATGAGGCAAATATACTCAAAGATCATTTCAATAATATCTTCAAAGTATTCAATACCTTCATCCGTTAGTGCCATACTAATATTAAAGTCTTTAAAATTACTGCCATTAATGCCACCCCCGGCAGAAAGTGCATTTATCCAGCCTTGCTGTTTTAAAATAGAGTATAACGAGCCCGCACCTTCATAACCGAGTAAGTGTGCAATAAAGCTCACTGTTTTGTGACGATAAAAGTCATCAATATTAGGCATTGCAAAGCTCACTATAAGCTTTTGCATATGCTTATGAGGTTCAATGTGCAGCAGTTTTCCTAGGTCTTGCGCTCGGTATAGCGGCGCACTAATTGCGGGTTTTGGTTGCTTGGCGTTACCACAAACCGCAGTAAAGTATTGTTTTGTCCATGCTTGGAGAGTGTCGAGCTCCTCATTAGCGCATATGACCAAAGTCATGTATTGAGCTTGGTAAAACTGCTTAAAAAAGTCTCTTAGCTCGTCGCTAATGCAGCGCTCTCTGTCGGCTAATGTTTGTAAATTACCTACCGAAAATTTAGCAAAAGGGTGAGCCGGATTAACCGTTTCTTTATGTACTTGGTATATACGACGGCCGTCGTCTTTAATTTTTAATTTAAATTCTGCTTCTATCGCGTTACGTTCTTTTTCTGTTTCTGCAGCATTTAATAATGGCGCAATAAAAAACCGGCTAAATTGCTTTAGCGCATGTTCAAATTCTTGATTATTAATGTCAAAAAAGTAGCAAGTGTGCTCAGTTCCGGTCCAGGCATTGGTATTGCCGCCCGCTTGTGATACAAAATTATTAAAGCTACCTGAGTCAGGAAATTGATCTGTGCCTAAAAATAGCATGTGCTCTAAAAAGTGTGCTAAGCCTTGCCTATCAACAGGGTCGTCAAAATGTCCAGCATTAACAGCCATAGACGCAGCGGCTTTTGTTGCATCTTTATCTTGCACTAAGAGTACTTTTAGACCATTGTCCAGTGTTAGAGCGCGGTAGGCTCTGTTATCATTGCGACTGATATTCAAATGATGCTCCTGAAACTAAATGTTTACTTGTTAACAACAGATGATAACTTCAGGACAGAGAAATACAGCGATAAGATTTACCTGAATATCATGACAGAACTATTTAAGAAAAAAATAGTGTTACCTTGTTAATATAGCGGAAGAACGGGCAAATTGGCTACTGTTTTATATTCTTTAATTGGTTGATTTATTATGAAAACAATCTTAATAATGCGCCACGGCGAAGCAACGCCAATGCAGGCCGATGATGCAGCGAGACAGTTAACCCAAAAGGGTCATATTGAAGCTGAAAAAATGGGGCTGTGGCTGGCAAAAAACTATTCACCCGATGCGCTGTTAGTTAGTCCTTACATTAGAGCTCAACAAACAGCAAAAGGGGTTGCTAAAAATAACACGTTTAAATTTAGCGAAACCTGCAAAGACATTATACCTGAAGGTAAACCGCAAATTGCAGCCGATTACATCGAAACGTTAATAGCGGCGCATCCTGCGTGTAATACTTGGCTAGTAGTGGCGCACATGCCCATAGTAAGTTATTTGGTTGATCAGTTATGTGTGGGCCATATGCCTATTTTTAATACCGGTGCAGTTGCCGTAATTAATTATAATGAGCAAACCCAGCGCAGCGAATATAAAAACATAAATGCGCCTGACACTGTTTAATGCCAAACAATTTGGAAAATATAAATTATGACAATTGAACGCCTTCAAACTAATGCGCGTATGAGCCGCATAGTAAAGCATAACGGTATTATTTATCTGTGTGGACAAGTTTGTGCAGACGCTGAAAAAAATATTAAAGAGCAAACTCAAACTATGCTCGATAAAGTAGCTACTTTACTAGATGAAGCCGGCAGCTCGAAAGAGAATATGCTAAGCGCGACTATATATGTAAAAAGCATGGAGTATTTTGCTGAGATGAACGAGGTGTGGGATGCCTGGGTACCTGAAGGCTATGCCCCTGCACGCGCCTGTGTTGAAGCTAAAATGGCTCGAGATGGCTTGCTTGTTGAAATATCGGTTGTTGCTGCAGTTAAGTAATTAGCAGCTATTAAGCTGCTAATCTTTTGAATTTAAAATGCTTAGATGATTAATACAATTAACTCTTTGGGTCCATGTGCGCCATAGGCAAGCGTCTGTTGAATATCAGCAGTTTTTGATGGACCCGAAATAAACACCACATTAGTAGGCAGCTTATTATGCCACTGCTCCTTTTCAAGTAACTCACTAAAAGTGGGGTAGAGTGTTTGGCTATCCACAATAACAAAGTGTACAGGGGGCACTAATGATAAAGTGCGCGGCTCAGCAACTGTAGGCCACAACACAATCGTGCCCGTTTGCGCAATTGCGCAGCGTGAGCCTGTAATACCAGCCGCTACCTGATCAAACAACCGCTCTTTATGTTCACTAAAGTCAAAGTTATACTTTTCGAGAGTGATAGCGCTGTTTAGCTGTTCAATCTCATTAGTATATTGGCACTGCTCGCCGTATAGTAAGTGATTAATATTACGTTTTTTTAATTCAATATAAATATGTGTCGCTAATTCGCTGCGAGCTATGCTTATCACTTGCGCATGGTTACTTTTTAATTGTGTAGTAAACTGCTCAAGGTATTGCTGCGGGGTTAACTTAGCATAGTTAACAGCGTATTCTTGAGGAAGTTTGTCATAATCTACTTCTTGTATCTGCTGTTTCAGCTTGTTTAAAATACTTCTGCGTGCATTACTCATTATGATTCCTTGCGTTGCTTTAGCTGCTTTGCTTTTTCACGTTCTTTCACCCGTTGGTGCAATGTTTTTGACGCTAGTTTTGGCGCTGTTCTAGCTTCGGTCCAAGGGCCAAGTTTCGCGGGTAATAAAAACCGTAGCCGTGTTACTAGCCACATGCTCGATTGATACAGCCAAGGAGAGCGATGAATGATGGACCAGATACTCCATATCAACACTTCTTTATTTTTACGACCACTGCCTTGGCCTTTCATTATATGTGGTTGCTGCGATGCTGGTTTGACGCTTTCTTGGCGTAGTCGTAACAGTAATTTAGGGATCGGAATTTTAACCGGGCATACATCACCGCATGCGCCACATAACGACGAGGCGTTGGGGTGATGAGTAGTTGCTTCTAGCCCAAGCATGTGGGGCGAGACAATTTTCCCGATAGGCCCAGGGTATACTGTGCCATAAGCATGACCACCAATACGAGTATACACGGGGCAGTGGTTCATACAGGCACCACAGCGAATACACTGTAATGTTTGACGTAGCTCTTCATCGCTATACATTTGACTACGGCCATTATCGAGTAACACCAAATGTACCTCTTCTGGGCCATCTTTTTCACCGAGCTGGCGTGGGTGACTAATCATATTAAAATAGGTTGAGATCGCTTGGCCGGTTGCACTGCGTGTTAATAAGCTCAGAAGCGGGGGAATATCAACAAGCTTTTCAACCACTTTTTCTATGCCGGTGATGGCAATATGTAACTTGGGCACTGTGGTACACATACGGCCATTGCCTTCGTTCTCTACTAAACATAATGTGCCCGTCTCGGCAACGGCAAAATTAACCCCAGTGATACCCACATCGGCATGGCAAAATTTATCGCGAAGTACTTTTCTCCCTTGCTGAATGAGTGCATCTACGTCGGTGGTGTGCTCAAAACCGGCGATGTTTTTTGTAAATAAATCGGCGACTTGCTGCTTATTTTGGTGAATCGCCGGCATAATAATATGTGACGGGTGCTGTTTAGCGAGTTGTACTATGTACTCACCCATATCAGATTCTAAGCACTCAATATTATTAGCTTCGAGATGATCGTTAAGCGCGGTTTCTTCAGACACCATCGACTTGCCTTTAACCACCGTTTTGCCATCTTTATCAGCAATAATTGCGCTAATAATTTCGTTGGCTTGCGAGCAGGTTTCGGCCCAATGAACCTTAATACCGTTTTGTGTCAGTTGTTGCTCTAACAGCTCTAACAAAATCGGTAACTTTACTAAACTACGTTGTTTTATTAGTTTACATTGCTCTCTAAGTGTTTCTAGCTCATCAAGGTCGCTAAAAGCATTTTTGCGTTTCTCGACCAGATAATCCATGGCGCCGCGAAAATTACTGCGCAGTTCATCGTTAGCTAGGTCGCGTTTAACATTTTCTTTGAAAGAACGCGCTGAAGCGGCATATTTACTTTCGTCTTGTGTCGCTTGACGTGGATCGATATGTTTTTCACTCATATCTCACCTCCTGCGGTGGTGCGACTTAATAGGTAGCTGGCGATATGCTCCCCTTGTAATGGCGCTTTTTGATGCCTCAGTGCGCCATTAATGTTCATCATACATCCCCAGTCAGCACTGACATAACGTACTACGTCGGCGGCTAGTAAGTTGGCGCTTTTATCGGCCACCATTGCATTAGAGATATCACCATGCTTTACTGCAAAAGTGCCACCAAAGCCGCAGCATTCACTTTCATAGTCATGGGTTATTAACTCGACTTGGCTGAGCTGGGATAATAATTTTTTGCTGGTGATATGCACGCCCATTTCTCTGCGTGCAGCGCAGGAAGTATGCATTGCAACCCGTTCATAAGGGCCGCTATCGGTTAGTTTTATTTTTAATGCATGCACTAAAAACTCAGTGAACTCAAAAATACGGTCACAAAACGCATTTATGTTAGGCTCATCTTTAAGTAGTTCTTGGTAGTGATGGCGCATCATACCGCCACAAGAACCAGAAATAACCACAATTGGAATATCTAATGCAAAATGCTTCACTTGCTCACGCGCCACCGCTTTGGCTTGCTCGGTATAGCCAGAGTTATAAGCGGGTTGGCCACAGCAGCTTTGCCCCTGCGGAAAAATAACCTCAATGCCTTGGCGCTCTAAAAACTCAATTGCGTCAATACCTGAGTCAGGAAACAGCGTATCGTTGAGGCAGGTGCCGAATAAGTAAACCTGGGTTGGGTTTGTCGGGTAGTGTCTTAGGTGTATTGTATTTAACTGGCTCATTGCTAATCCTTGTTATCCTAAATGGTTAAGTGGGTCGGTAATATTAAAGACGTAACTGGCGATCAAACCGAGTAATCCAGCAGTGAGTACGTAGTAGAATGTGGGTATGATAGTACGCTTTATGGTTGCCCCTTCTTGATTGAGTAAACCCACCGTTGCAGAGGCGGCAACGACATTATGAATTGCAATCATATTCCCAGCGGCAGCGCCGATGGCTTGCAACGCAACCAATAACGCGCCGGAAATAGACAACGCATTGGCCACTTCAAATTGAAACTGGCTAAGCATCATATTACTCACGGTATTTGAGCCGGCAATAAACGCGCCTAGGGCGCCCACCATAGGAGCAAAAAGTGGGTAGATGTCACCAAAAGTTAACGCAATTAAATTAGCCATAGCAACAGGCATGGCGTCTAAGCCGGCGTCGTTCACGCCAGAATTAATTAAAATACGTACCATAGGAATGGTAAAAATTAACACAAAGCCTGCACTGAATAGTACTTTTGAGGCATCTTTAGCGGCATCAGTAATTTCAGATACTTTCATTTTATGAATAAACAGCGTCAGCAATGATACAAACAACAAAATACCACCAGGTAAATACAATGGCGCAATACTGCCGCTAATATCCGGCTCGTCTAAAATTAGGTTAAATTGTAATGAGAATTGATTAAGCAGTGCTTTTAAATCTGTTGACAAACGACTCGCCACTAATAATAACGCCACTAGCAAATACGGCAGCCACGCTCTAAATAACGACATAGGGGCTTTGATTTTAGTGGGGGCGCTAAAAGCAATATTCCCCAGCCAAGTTGTTGGCCATTTTTCGCGCGGGGCAAAGTCCCATGACTGAGTGGGTATTAAAAACTTAGCTTTCGCGCACGGTACGACTATCGCTAGCCCAACCAAGGCACCAATTATTGAAGGAAATTCAGGGCCGATAAAAACACCGGTTAACGCATACGGGATAGTAAACGCAAGTCCAGCAAATAGAGCAAAAGGAGCCACTTGAAAGCCCTCGCGCCAGCTGTTATTTTTGCCAAAAAAGCGCGTCATCATACAGATCATTAATAACGGCATTAAAGTGCCAGTAATGGCATGGCCAATGGCAACTTCAGAGGTTATTAATACTAAAAATTGCTCCCAGCTACTGTTATTTGTCAGTAATTGTTCACTGAGTAACGCTTTATCTAAGCCATTACTAACACCAATAATAATCGGCGTACCCACCGCACCAAACGATACCGGTGTCGATTGGATCATCATGCCAATCATAATCGCTGCCATAGCAGGAAAGCCCATCGCTACCAAGAGGGGAGCTGCAATCGCAGCGGGTGTACCAAAACCGGTTGCGCCTTCAATAAATGAGCCAAATAACCAAGCAATAATAATAACCTGAATCCGCCTATCGGGACTGATATCGGCAAAACCACTGCGAATCGTGCTGATCGCACCAGAGTGTTGCAATGTGTTGAGCAACATAATGGCGCCAAAAATAATCCATAATACAGAGATGGTCACCAGCATACCTTGAAGGCTGCTTGCTAAAATACGGTTAAATGACATTTCCCAGGCAAAATAAGCAATAGCCATAGTAACGATTAACACCACGGGCATGGCACGCTTTGCTGGCCATTGCAATGGGATCAGCAATAAAGCGGCAAGTAAGATAGGAGTAAAAGCAAGCAGAGCTTGCAGGTATATCGACATAGAGTAACCACGCTTAATTTTTTATAGTAATTTTTATGCTGTTACTCTAGTAGTTAATTTATTGTTTATATATAGTCTGTAAATTAATGAATTGTTTCCAAAAAAGGTGTAATGAATGGCTAATGCCCATGAACTGACGTTATTTTCATTAGTAGTTGACGCACAATCATTTAATAAAGCAGCAGAGGTTGCGGGGATATCGACCCCGGCTCTTTCTAAAAAAATCAGTAGGCTAGAAAAGGATTTAGGTGTGCAGCTATTATATCGAACTACCCGCAAACTAAGCTTAACCGAAGCGGGCAGCTCGCTGTATCAACATGCAAAGTCAATAGAATTACAATTAAGTGACGCATTAAATAGTGTTAGTGCCTACCGTGGAGCAATTAGTGGTTCGATTAAAATGACCGTACCGACCATTTCAGGGGAGCTACTGCTAGCGCAAGTAGTGGGCCAATTTTGTGAAAAGTACCCTAATGTGAATGTTGATATGCGGCTAGAGAATGACTTTATTGACTTGGTTGATAAACGCATTGATTTAGCGATTAGAACCGGCGTATTAGCAGATTCAAGTTTAATTGCAAAGCCTATTATTAAATCGCGTTGGGTGGTGTGTTGTGCGCCTAATTATATCGAAAAATTTGGCGAACCAAGCAACTTAGACGATCTAAGTCGACATAACTGTTTAGCCTATACCTATCAAGATAAAGGTGCTCGCGAATGGCGTTTTACTCACCAAGGTGAGGAGGTTAGTATTGCCATTAAAGGAAACTTTTCGGCTAATACCGCACAAGCACTTAGGCAAAATGCGCTATCGGGTTATGGCATTGTCTATGTACCACGTTGTTGTGTGTATGAGCATTTGCTAACTGGCGAACTGGTGGCTATTTTACCTGAGTATCAACCTCGTGAACTAGGGGTATATGCTGTGTATCCGTATACGCGCCATCAGCCAGAAAAAATTAAACTGCTGATCGAGTATATTACTAATGCCTACAGTGAACTTAGCGATTACTTTTAAGCTTGTTTTGTTTGATGGGCAGCAGAGTATGTTGAGGAACTACAATAAAAGACACAACCAAATGCTAAAGCTTATACCACTTAAAACGGTCGACATAACCACAGTGCTGGCAAGCGTTGCTTGGTGCTGTTTTATTTGATTAGCAATAAGGTAGGCATTAACACCTAAAGGCGATGCGCTTAATAATATAAGTACGTTGAGTAGTTGCGCCTCTAGCATAAACACAAATCGGCCTAACAATAATACTAAGCAGGGCAGTAATACTAGCTTTAATAATGTGGCGATTAGCGCGGGTTGCCAGTTTTGGCTTATTTTATAAAATGCTAAATTAGCTCCCAACACAAATAATGCGCAGCCAATAGCGGGTTGTGAGAGTAAATCTAAGCCATTAATAATATCCAGTGGCAATGTAAGGCCTAAAACATTAGCCAATAACCCTAGGCTAATGCTAAGTACCACAGGGTTTAATAGCATGTTTTTGGCAAATTGTTGCCACGAAAACGCACTTTTTTCGCTTTTTGCACTCACTAAAAAGGTGAGAGTAAATAACAACGCACTATGAAAAGTGATAATCATAAACACTATACCAATCATTTCGCGGCCAATTGCTGCAATAATTATTGGTAAGCCAACCAGTACGGTATTTGAATAGCTACTGCCAAGAGCAAATACGCTATGGCGTTGATAATCACTGTGCTTAGTAATTAAAAACCGGTCTATTAAAGCGCCAATTATAAAAACACCCACAACCGCAATATAAAAACTTAAAAAGCCATTTAAGCTCACACTATTGTGTAAGTTAGCTTGCGCCATATTTAAAAATAAAAAAGCGGGAATACTAATATAAAAAGTAAATTTACTAATACCGGTTATGTGTTGTTGTTCTAAAAACTGTGACTTAGTGCTAATAAAACCAGCAGTAACAATAAATACCAGCGGAAATATAATTGAAAAAATAGACACTAATATCGCCTTTAATAGTATTTAACCAGAGCTGTGGTTATTTAGCGCCTAAATTCATCACTTTGCGGTAAATTAATTAAAATAAGTACAGCGCCTTTACCACCATATTCAAGCGGTGCTTGGTGCATTGCAATTACGTCAGGGTGTTGTACTAAATACTGCGGTACTTTGTGCCTGAGTATATGCCCACCAATGCCATGAATTATGCATGCACAATAGTAATGTTTCTTTTTGCATTCGTGGATCAAACCAGCTAGCTCATCTTTTGCAGACTCTTTATTTAAGCCATGCAAATCTAGGGTTAAATCTGGAACAAAGTCACCACGGCGTAGTTGCTTAGCTAAAAAGCGGTCTTGGCCATCTTGTACATAATTAACCATACCATTGGTATCAATATCAGGTATATATTCATCCGAAAAGAAGAATTCTGACTGTTGTTGCTTTTTTTGCTGGGCAAACTGCTTTGCTTGTGACACTTTAGGCTTATTAGTAAAGCGGTGAGTGTCTTGTTTAAAAACGCGCGCACCAGTGATACTTTGACGAAACATGTCAATGTCATCATTGCTAATTGGGCTGTTTGAATAAGGATCTTTTTTCATAGCGGCAGTCTAAACAAAAAAAGGGTAAAAATCGAGATAAAAGGCGTTACAATAGGGCAATCGGGAGGCGATTGTGGCCTCGATTGAATTAATAATTTTGAAAGTAGCAGGCAGGCAATACACATGAGTGAATTACAAATAGAAGAAGCAACGCTAGAAGAAGCTGTAGCAGAACTTTCAACCTTACACGACTGGTTACGTTGGACTACAAGCCAATTTGCCAGCAGTGGTATTTTTTTTGGTCACGGTACTGATAATGCGTGGGACGAAGCGGTAAATTTATTATTACCCGCATTAAGCTTACCAATAGATGCGCCGAAAGAATTAATGCATGCGCGTTTAACGAGTACAGAAAAAAACAGCTTAGCGGGCTTAATTGCTGAGCGTATTAACGATTTTACCCCAGTGCCGTATTTAACCAACATTGCTTGGTTTGCGAATATGCCATTTTATGTAGACGAGCGCGTGCTTATTCCACGTTCGCCATTTGCAGAGTTAATTAATAACCGCTTTACCCCTTGGCTTGAAGAGCCTGAGTCGGTTAAGCGTATTTTAGATTTATGTACGGGTTCTGGTTGTATCGCGATTGCACTTGCACAAGCGTTTGAAAATGCGCAGGTAGATGCGGTTGATATTTCTTATGAAGCTCTAGAAGTAGCCGACATAAATATTACAGACTACCAGTTAAGTGAACGAGTACTGCCAATTCAGTCAGATGTGTTTAGTGGTGTACCAGGGCAAACATACGACCTGATCATAGCTAACCCGCCGTACGTTGATGCTGAGGACATGGCCGACTTACCGCGTGAGTTTCATCATGAACCAGAACTTGGTTTGGCTTCAGGCCACGACGGCCTAGACGTAACCCGCACTATATTAAGCGAAGCAAGTAAGCACCTTACTGCAAACGGCTTATTGTTTGTAGAGGTAGGTAACTCTATGGTACATATGGATGCATTGTATCCGGGTGCGCCATTTGAATGGGTTGAGTTTGAACAAGGTGGTTTAGGTGTGTTTGTTATTAGCAAACAGCAACTTGATGAGTATTTTGCACAATAAAAATCAATATCATTTATAGAATATGTATTTGAATATAAATTGATATAAGTAAATAGCCGAGTGTAAAGCTCGGCTATTGGTAGTCATTAGGAATGAGGAAAAGTAATGGCAGGTAATAGCATTGGACAGTTATTTAAAGTGTCTACTTTTGGTGAGAGCCACGGCGTTGCATTAGGCGGCGTTGTTGATGGTACACCAGCAGGTCTTGAAATCACCGAGGCCGACCTACAAATAGATTTAGACCGTCGTAAACCGGGGCAAAGTCGTTATACCACGCAGCGCCGTGAAGACGATCAGATAAAAATTCTTTCAGGCGTATTTGAAGGTAAAACCACAGGTACTAGCATAGGTTTACTTATTGAAAACACCGATCAACGCTCAAAAGATTACGGCAAAATTAAAGATGTGTTTCGCCCAGGTCATGGCGATTACACCTATTGGCATAAATACGGCCTGCGCGATTATCGCGGTGGTGGTCGCTCATCAGCGCGCGAAACGGCAATTCGTGTTGCTGCGGGCTCTATTGCTAAAAAATATTTAAAACAATTTCATGGTATCGAAATAAAAGCCTGCTTAAGTCAGTTAGGGCCAATTAAAGCAGACATTTTTGATTGGAACGAAGTTGAAAACAACTTATTCTTTTTTCCTGATGTGAGCAAGTTAGAAGCGCTTGATGAATATATGCGCGGCCTTAAAAAGCAAGGTGACTCAGTAGGCGCAAAAGTAAAAGTAGTGGCAAGTAATGTACCTGTAGGCCTTGGTGAGCCAGTATTTGACCGCCTTGACGCCGAACTTGCACATTCATTAATGAGCATTAACGCGGTTAAAGGTGTTGAAATTGGCGACGGCTTTGATGTAATTGAGCAAAAAGGCTCAGAGCACCGCGATGAACTAACACCACAAGGGTTTACCTCTAACCATGCGGGCGGCGTATTAGCGGGTATTTCTACTGGGCAAGATATTATTGCTTCTATTGCGCTAAAACCAACGTCGAGTATTACCATCCCAGGTAACAGTATTAATACTGAAAACGAAGCGGTTGAGATGATCACCAAAGGTCGTCACGATCCGTGTGTAGGTATTCGTGCTGTGCCAATTGCTGAGGCGATGATGGCCATTACTTTAATGGATCATTTGCTACGTCAACGTGGACAAAACCCACATGTACACCACGAGCATGGGCCGATACCCGGTTCGGTATAATTAGAGTTACATTAAGTAGATAATAAAAACGCGGGCGATCCGCGTTTTTTGTATTTGTTTATCAGTGCAAGTTCAACTTTTTAACTAAAGTTAATTAAACAGGTTTGAGGGAGCTAAATGTGACAATGACAAATAACGTAAAGGCTCAGCAACAAGCTGCACTGAAAAGGCTGGAGCGATTTAGCTTCATTACCGACAGTAGTTTAAAAATTCCTTTTACTAATTTTAAAGTTGGTGCCGATGCGATTATTGGTTTATTGCCTGTTGCCGGTGATATGGCCGGTTTTATTTTATCTGCTTATGTATTAATTGAAGCGCAGCGCTTAGGTGTTAGCTGGACTATAAAACTACGTATATTAGCTAATATGCTTATCGACTTTGTGGGCGGTTTACTACCCATAGTAGGCGATATTTTTGATGCTTACTTTAAAGCAAACACCCGAAATACCCAGCTGCTAAAAAAATACTTAGCGCAGCAAAAGTAATAAAGCAATTTAGCTTTTACCGTTGTTAAAAAAGTATTCTGCAATAACCTGCTTTTGTTGACCAAACTGATCTGAAATCCCTATACCTACACCTATTATTTGCCCCTGTGCTTTAGATGGGTTAGCCTGTATTTGTTTATTTATAACAGCCAGTTGAGGGCTTTTCTCGTTAGCTAATAATGTTAAATGTGGCTGAAAGTTTTGAAAAACATTAGGGCTGCCGTAGCGCTTAAATGCAGTTAACTTGTTGGGGTAGTTTTTAACCCAAGTAGGCACAGTAACATTTCGCTCGCGCAGCGGTTCAATAGCAAGTGTTATCTCGTCAGATAGTCTTTGTAATTGGCGCGACGGCTGTAAATTAATAAAAGCCCAATTACTTTTAGTTACGCTAAAGCCTTCAGCGGTTATGGGAAATGGTTGCTGTTGCGCTACGATGTTTTTTACCGCAAGTTTAATTGCCTCCTCTGTACCGGGCGCAAAGTCAGTTAAATATAAAGTAGCGTGTACCGGCATGCCTTTATCGTAAAAGCTAACCATACCCGCTTGTTTTAATACATCACTGGTTTGCGCCATTAAAGTAATGATTGGTTGCGAAGGAATAGCAAACACATTAATACTGATGTTTTTTGCAACAGCAGGCAGTGATACACCCATAAGCCCAAGCAGGGCAATAAATAAAAATTTAACCTTTTTTATACTCATTAGTTTAAACATAATTTTAGTATTTCATTAAGCAGCTTTGTCGTTATAGTGATGGTAAGGGTTATTGCTCAAGCAGTAAATACGCCAAACAGTATAAATACCAGCTATTTGGCAGCACCTTGTATAGCCATTATTAGCCAACCCCACGGGCTTTATAAAACGCCGTTACATGGAAGTGTTAACCCGCCATCCAATTTTTTACATTCGCTGCGAAAGCCCGTACAATTCACCTCGTTTTTAGCGCGCACATTTTTAATATAATGAGCAGTAAGCCCTATATTCAGAGTAAGTAATTAAACTTTTATGCATAAAATTGCTGATTTAATTTCTATTTTTGCAGCCACTTTTGACCAAAGCTATAATACGCGGCTGGTTAAAGGCGAGCACGAACCTATTTATATTCCTAGCTGTGATAAAACACCGTATCACCAAATTGTGTTTGCTCATGGTTTTTACGCCAGTGCCCTGCACGAAATAGCACATTGGCTGGTGGCGGGAGATAAGCGCCGTTTACTTGAAGATTACGGCTATTGGTATTGCCCCGACGGCCGCGATAAGCAAAAACAAGCCGAATTTGAAAATGTAGAAATAAAACCGCAAGCCATTGAGTGGCTATTGAGTACCGCCGCAGGTTTTGAATTTAATGTGTCGGTAGATAATTTAAATGGCGAGCAAACGTGTCGTTTTGATTTTCAGCAGCGAGTACACCAACAAGTTTTAACACTTATTAATAACGGTTTTAACTCCCGTACCGAGGCATTGCTAAAAGCACTCAGCCATTTTTATAATACGCCATGGCCAATGAGTGCACAGCAATTTAATTGGCAACATCCCAAGGAGCTCACGGATGCAGTTTAAATTAGGTTTAATTATAAACCCGCTAGCGGGTTTAGGCGGCACTGTAGCGTTAAAAGGTAGCGATGGCGCAGCAACTGCAGCCAAAGCGCTAGCACTTGGCGCTCAGCCTAAAGCTAATAGTCGTACAAAAGCCGCACTTGAAGTATTACTGCCTTATAAAAACCAATTAACTATTTACACTGTAAATGGCGATATGGGCGAGCACTGCGCTAAAGCACTCGGCTTTAAGGTACAAGTAATATATAACAGCAATGCTATAACCACAGCCACCGACACAGAGCAGGCTGTAAAAGCACTTAAAGAGCTAGGTGTAGATTTAGTTTTATTTGCTGGAGGCGACGGCACAGCGCGTAATATTTGTCATGTTGTTGAGGACACAATACCCGTACTGGGTATTCCTGCTGGCTGTAAAATACATTCAGGGGTATATGCAATCACGCCAAAAGCAGCAGGGCGTGTAGTCGAAATGCTGGTAAAAGGCGATTTAGTTACCTTAGGTGACGCCGATGTAATGGACATTGACGAAGAGGCATTTAGACAAGGCACTGTTAAAGCAAAACGTTATGGCGAAATGCAAGTACCAAGTGAAGTGCGTTACATGCAAGCGGTTAAAAATGGTGGTAAAGAAACCGACGAGTTAGTGCTTGTAGATATTGCCGCCTATGTGGTGAGTGAAATGGATGAAGACACTTTTTACATTATGGGCAGTGGCTCAACCGTTGCTGCAGTGATGGAAGAAATAGGGCTAGAAAATACACTATTAGGTGTCGATTTAGTTAAAGATCAAGCACTTATAGCGCAAGACCTAACCGCAGCGCAATTACTTGAGCATACGCAAGGTCAAAAAACTAAATTAGTGATCACCTTAATTGGCGGCCAAGGACATATTTTTGGTCGTGGTAATCAACAGCTTAGCCCCGCGCTTATTCGCGCTATTGGCACTAATAACATTATAGTAATAGCTACAAAAACAAAATTGCAGGCTTTAAATGGCCGCCCACTTATTTGTGACACCGGCGATAGCAGTTTAGATGATGAACTAACCGGTTATATTAAAGTTACATGCGGATTTAACGACCACATTATGTATGCAGTAGGGTATTAATACCCATTGCAAAACCAGGAGACAGAATAAATGAGTTTAGTAAACTATATTGATGCAGCCCAACACTATTTTGATGATTTAGTGATTAAAGCCACCGATGATGAATTATTTGCAGGAGGCTATTTGCGAGGTCACTTTGACTTAGCAGTAGGGTATGCGCAAGTAGAAAAGCTAACTATTAGCACAGATGAACTTAACGAAACCGTAGAGCAAAGCTTAGTGAAGGCTTATCATAATGGTGAACTTAATGAAGATGACAAAACCCTTGTTGCTCGTTTGTGGGAAGAAGTAAAAGCATTGGCCTGAGTAAACCTAGGCTAAAACTAATTTAAACGCGATACGCTACTGGCTTATCGCGTTTTTTTTGTTTAAAAGTATTGATTTGAGGGAGTTAGCCTCAGGTTAATTTACTGTTGTGTAAAGATAGGATATGGTTATTGAAAATATGATTTAGAGAGCTTTAAAGAATGAATAATAACCAAAGTGCAGTGCCAACTGGTTTAATTGCACGATTTTTAAATTTTGTTGAACGGGTAGGTAATAAGCTTCCTGATCCGGCCATTATATTTTTGTTTGCCATGTTACTAATTTGGTTTTTGTCGTGGTGGTTTTCAGGCGTAAGCTTTGATGCAATAGATCCACGTACCGGCGAAGCCATTATTATCAATAATATGCTAGCAAGTGATTCGCTCGCCACCTTTTTATCCTCTATGGTAAAAACCTTTACCGGCTTTGCACCCTTAGGCGTAGTGTTAGTGGCTATGTTAGGTGTGGGGGTTGCAGAGCATTCGGGCTTTATTAATACCGGCCTTAAGTTAATGCTTAAAGTGACGCCTAAAAAGTTATTAACGCCTTCAATTATTTTAGTGGCCATTGTAAGCCATACCGCAACTGATGCAGGTTATGTATTAGTTATTCCACTAGCTGGGGTTATATTTTATGCTGCAGGGCGCCATCCGCTTGCGGGTATTGCTGCTGCATTTGCTGGTGTGAGTGGTGGTTTTGGGGCTAACTTTATTCCATCGGGTATCGACCCATTGCTACAAAGTTTTACCCAAAGTGCGGCGCAAATAATTAATCCTGCAATGACAATTAACCCGTTAAATAACTGGGCATTTGCTTCAGCATCTAGCTTATTTATAGTGGCATTAGGCTGGTATATTACCGATAAAATTATAGAACCACGTTTACAAAAAACCGCGGTAGATGGCGCTAAAGAAGATTTACCCGTATTTGAAGATGCCCGCAGTGATGAAAAACGTGCATTTATAATTGCCAGTTCAGTTATGGTTGCAGGCCTTGCGTTACTTGCTTATGTATCGGCAGATAGTAACTCGGCAATGCGCAGCAGCGATGGCTCGTTAACTAATTTTAGCTCGCCATTAATGCAATCTATCGTACCGTTAATCTTTTTATTATTTTGGATACCCGGCGCGGTTTACGGCTTTACCGTAGGCACCTTCAAAACCTCTAAAGACATGATAGATGCCATGAGTAAAGCGATGAGCGGCATGGCATATTATATTGTAATGGCATTTTTCTGTTCGTTATTTATTGCCGCATTTAGTAAATCAAACTTAGGTGCATTGCTAGCAATCGAAGGCGCGCAGTTATTAAAAGCAATGCAGTTGCCAAGTGCAGTAACGGTTGTGGGAATTATCTTTTTAACCGGCTTTGTTAACTTATTTGTAGGTTCAAGTTCAGCAAAATGGGCATTACTTGGCCCCATATTTGTACCTATGCTAATGCAACTTGGTATTTCGCCAGACTTAACTCAAGCGGCTTATCGTGTTGGTGACTCAAGCTCTAATATTATTACACCGTTAATGCCCTATTTCCCATTAGTGGTGGTGTACTGTCAAAAGTATGTGAAAGGCACCGGCATAGGCACTTTAATTGCTATTATGCTACCGTACTCAATCGCCTTTATGATTGGCTGGAGTATCTTTTTATTAGGTTACTGGGCACTTGGTATCCCGCTAGGGCTTGATGCCAGCTACGTTTACCCAGCGCTAGCGCCTTAACGTAAAACAAATAGGTAATATAGTAAAAGCCTCATCATGAAATTGGTGGGGCTTTTTTGTGTTAAGAGATCAGATTTAACCGTAGGGCAAACACTGTACCCCGAATAAAGTAACCTTAATAAAAGTAATGCTAAAAGTTACTATGGCATTGCCTTCCTCATTTACTGCTGATTGTCTGCTCTTTGTTTAAATGCTTTTAAGTGAGTTATTCACCAAGAGGATAGGAGACACTGCGCTTTAGAGAAGTAATAGAGCAGTGCAGATAAGAAAGGGGTGTGCAGGCGAGAATTTAGCTGTGAGGTAGAAATAAAATATCGGGTTTATTTTCTCAGGGGAATATTATTTTTTGCCTAGAGCCTAGAGCCTAGAGCCTAGAGCCTAGAGCTTTATTTTAGGCACAAAAAAACCTTGCTCACTTACGTGGCAAGGTTTTTATTAAAGAGTCGTTGCTTATTTCGGCGTTGTAAAGCTTACTGGGCGACGTTCTTTACGAGGACCGCTGCGCTTATCACCGCGTGCGCTGTCATCTTTATTAAAGCTGCGTTTTTCGCCGCCAGCTGGACGCTCAGAGCGTTCGCCACGTGGCTCAGCAGGACCTTGATCAGCAGTGATTGTTAAGCCCATAGGACGTTTACAAATAAACACTTTTTGGAAATGATCAAGTACATCTTTAGGCATGTTTTTCGGTAATTGAACCGTGCTGTGATTATCGTGTAGACGAATATCACCAATAAACTTGCTTGAAATGTCAGCTTCGTTAGCAATAGCGCCAACAATGTTCTTAACCTGAACACCATGTTCACGACCTACTTCGATACGGTATGTATCCATAGGACCTGCATCACGGCTGTTACGCTCACGAGGTTTACGTTCAGCGCGCTCGCCACCACGTTCACTGCCACGTTCGTTACGACGACCACGATCACCACGGTCATTGCTACGTGGGTTACGATCATTGCGCTCGTTACGTTCGCGAGGTTGAATCTTAACTTCTTCAACCTTAATTGGTGATTGTTGCTGTGCTAAACACAGTAACGCACCAGCAAGGTCTTCAGCAGAAAGTTCAAGCTTTTGAGCCATGCTTGCTGCTACTTCATTAAAGAAAGTAATATCTTTGTTTTCAAGAGCAAGTGTTAACTTGGCTTGTAACGCTTCGATACGTTTTTCTTCAACAATTTTAGCTGTTGGTAATTCAACTTGTGCAATATCTGAATTCGTATGACGAATGATATTTTTAAGTAAATAACGTTCGTTATGTTTTACGAATAAGATTGCTTTACCAGTACGACCAGCACGACCTGTACGGCCGATACGGTGAACGTAGGCTTCAGAATCTTGTGGAATATCGTAGTTGATAACTAAACTTAAACGGTCAACATCTAGACCACGTGCCGCTACGTCTGTTGCAATAACAACATTTAGCATGCCGCTTTTTAAGCGCTCTACTGTGCGTTCACGTGCTTGCTGGTTCATGTCACCGTTAAGTGGAGCGGCAGAGAAACCTTCGCGCTCTAATAATTCAGCAAGTTGTACTGTATCGTTACGTGTACGTACGAAAACAATAGCGCCTTCATATTGCTCAGCTTCTAAAAAGCGAACAATGGCTTTATTCTTATGAATGCTTGCATTCCAAAACACTTGCTCTACTGATGATACAGTTGAGTTACGCGCAGAGATATGAACCTGTTCAGGATTGTTCATATACTTGCTGCTGATGTTTTGAATTTGCTTAGGCATGGTCGCAGAGAAAAGACATGTTTGCTTTTCGCGCGGTGTTTTTTCCATGATGCTTTCTACATCATCGATAAAGCCCATACGTAACATTTCATCGGCTTCATCAAGTACAAGTGCTTGTAGAGCATCAAACTTGATAGTGCCACGGTTAATATGATCGATTAAGCGACCTGGAGTAGCTACGATAACTTGCGCGCCACGACGAAGTGCACTTAGTTGGATACTGTAGCTTTGGCCACCATAAAGTGCCAATACTTCAATACCACGAACATGTTTAGCATATTGTTCAAATGCCTCAGCAACTTGGATCGCAAGCTCACGGGTTGGTGTGAGTACAAGGATCTGTGGCTGTTTCACAGACGGGTCAATATTATTTAATAGTGGTAGTGCAAATGCTGCGGTTTTACCTGTACCCGTTTGAGCTAGTCCCAGTACGTCCTTTCTTTCTAGCAATAACGGTATACATTGAGCTTGGATTTCAGATGGTGTCTTGTAACCCAACTCTTCAACTGCCTTCAAAATTGCAGGAGAAAGATTTAGAGATTCAAACGTGACTGGTTCTGACATTAATACGCCTCAACGAATTTAAAGAGGCGCGCATTATAAAGGATAAATGCGGTAAATGCTTGTAGAAATTACAACTAATTTATAGGTGATTGATGTTGGTCGAAATTTAACCAGCTAAGTAACTAGATTACTTAACTGGTTAACATATTTGATACAGAACTTATTGATAAAGTCCAAGATTCTCTTTGGCGTAGGCCTCAAACTCTGTAAAACCACCAATGTGTTTTTGGTCTACAAAGATTTGCGGCACTGTTGGGCAAGGTTTGCCGGCAGACTTTTCAAGATCTTCTTTACTTATGCCTTCTTTAATAATGTCGATATAGCGAAATTTAAAATCATCACGTTCATTTGATAGTTGTTCTGCTACGTCTTTAGCACGAACACAAAATGGGCAGCCTTCACGACCAAAAATTACAGTTAACATAGTGAACTCCTCAATTAAATTGCTACTAGTGTAACCAATTGAGTTAAATATTAAAGAGCAAACAAGCGATTAAGCTGTTCGCTTTTATTGATATGCCTTAGGGATCAGCGTTTTTAAATAATCGCTACTGTTATTGGGCGCTTAATGTGGTGTTAAAAGTAAAATAAATAATTTTTTGAAAAATCATCTTGAAAACAATTTTGCAGTCCATATCTAGATAAGTAGAGGACGCCTGATGGGTCCTTGTTAAACAGAAGTAATTGAAATTTATATTATTAATTAAACTTCATTTGTGTTTGTTCACTAGAAAAGCACAACTGAAATATCGCTTAAATATGAGGATATTATTATGCGTACAGTAGATTTATCACCCCTTTATCGTTCATTCATCGGTTTCGATCATTTAGCGTCTTTAATGGATGCGGCAGCGAGTTCAGATAAGCAGCCAAGCTTTCCTCCTTACAATATCGAAGCGCTCGATAAAGACAAATATAGAATCACTATGGCGGTTGCTGGTTTTAGCAATAGCGAACTGACAATCGAGTCAGAAAATAACACCCTAAAAGTTAGCGGGGTTAAACAAAGTAAAGACGATAGTAAAGAGCGCAAATTTATTCACCAAGGTATTGCAGATCGCAACTTTGAGCGTAAGTTTCAGTTAGGAGATCACGTCAGAGTTATCGCTGCTGATTTAGCCCATGGTTTACTCAGCATAGATTTACAGCGTGAAATACCTGAAGCGTTAAAACCGCGCAAAATAGCAATCGGTGGCAATGATTTGCTCGAAGATAAGTAAGTCACTTTAAATATTTTCCACTGTTTAAGCCGCCTCGCTTGAGGCGGTATTTTTACCATTGTAATTTATGTTTAACGACCTTGTTGTGTATTTTAAAAGAGTAAATTTAAAAAATTATTTGTTATTTGCTTGAAAACAATTTTAACGTCCATATATAGATAAGTAGAGGACGCCTGATGGGTCCTTGTTAAACAGAAGTAATTGAAATTTATATTATTAATTAAACTTCATTTGTGTTTGTTCATTAGAAAAGCACAACTGAAATATCGCTTAAATATGAGGATATTATTATGCGTACAGTAGATTTATCACCCCTTTATCGTTCATTCATCGGTTTCGATCATTTAGCGTCTTTAATGGATGCGGCAGC
>NZ_JAATTW010000089.1:0-3473 GCF_013414205.1 Pseudoalteromonas sp. MIP2626 | reverse complement strand
TGGCGGAATTTTGTTCCCGACAAATTCCAAGTACCTAAATCCCTTTAGGCAATGCGCGATAAAGCGTAGCTTGGCCACGGATGGCCTATCTACGCTGATTACGTTCATATCATTAATTACAATTGAGGAGATAGTGTGATCCTCGGGGCGCCGTGGGGTTCCAAGGGGCGGTCGGCGCTTTAACTTGGTAAAGAGCGCCCCTTGGTTGCCGTCGCCAACGCGACTTTTTCTTTAGTTATTTAGATTGTTTATTAATTTCTTCAACAGTTCTAATTACAGCTTTTTTTAAAGCGCTGCGCATAACTTCGTTAGTTAATTGATCTAATAATGTTTTATGGAGAACTCCCATACCTTCATTATTGGCCATAGTTGCATCAAATAATTCACGTGTAATTAATTCTTCCCCTAGCTTATTTACTAATGAAAGTGAAAAAGAAACATTTCTATTGCAGTCTAAAGTCCATGCACCATGACAATTAACATCAAAACTCATAAGGTCTGCAGAAATTAACATTTCTACTTGATTATTTATTGCGATATTACTTAATAGCTTCGCATCACTAGATGCAGGTATTATGTCAATCTTTTTTGCATTTACACCTAAAGATTGAAGCTCATTAATAAAGGCATTTCTTATAAAGTCAGCAACTCTTACAAATTCCTGTCCATCACTTGTCATGCCGATTGTTGCAGGGCCCATCCGCATAACTGCTTTTTCTGCTAATTCATCTTTAACAGTGGCAAGGTTTCTTTTATCTCTCCATTGGGTTACACCAATAGAGTCGATATTTTTAACCTCAACATTTTCAATTGTTTTTTTATGGTATTCCACAGGGAATGAGTTTTGTATAGTACAACCAGATAAAATGGATAAGAAAGCGGCAGTTATAGTGAGTTTCTTTAACATATATTTATTTCCATATAAGGGTAAATATCGCACTTTTACCAAGTGCAAACCTAAAAGCTTTGATTAAGCGCTATGATACACAAATTTTTATGAAAATAAGATCAATACTTTCAAATGGCTAAGTTATATTATAAATTTTATAACTAAAACCGAATTGGCACAGTCTCGTCACAATTCCCGCACACTAATGAGTAACTATCCTTACGCTTACTTGCTTTAGTATGGGCGTTAGAACATTGCGGGCAAGGAGCTTTCATTGGTGTATTAGCTTCGCAAATGCCACAGGTAACAAAGTAACCATAGCGACCAGAACGTGGTTGTAAACTGGCTGAGCTATTACACTGTTTACACGTTAAAACTATCTCTTTGCTTAGTGTTACTTCAGGCTCGGTCTGTGCCTCAATAACAGGTTCAGTATGCGTTACTACTTGTTGATAGGGCGGTTTAAGTTCATTTATTTGTGTCGTGGCATTTGAATGATTTTGTGAACTAAGTGATATGTTTTTCTCTAAAATAAATTGGCAAATTTTGCCCAAACTTTCTTCGTTAAACCATGGTCTAACGTTAGTGGATAAAAAATGTAAAGCATTAGGTGTCGATGCGGGTAGTTTCATCATTTGTAGTAGTTTATCAGCTATGAATTCTGATTTAACTAACCGCTCTTGTGTTGCTTTTGGTGTGTGATCCCTGTTGATAATAGCATTGCTCGATATTGCACAAACACTTTGCCATTCTCGGCCACCAAAGCCTTGTTGTAGTTTACCAAATATTTTTGGCAGTAATAATGGGGCATTGGCTCGTAATAGGCTTTTTAGTACTGCTAGTTGTAGCTCAACTTGCTTTATTGGTGAGGGCATACCTTGCCAGTTACCACGGTAACTTCGGCTCCATTCTTGATGTTCATTAATCGTTACTTCCCCTGTAATGCTTTTAGATTCGATGAGAATAAAGCCGTAGGTATATACAATAAGGTGGTCTATTTGAGCTGTTTCGTCGTTGTGTTTAAATTTGAGGTCGTTAAACACAAAAACTTGAGGGTGATCTTTAAATGCACGGCGTAAATAAAATGCCACGTCGAGCTCTTGTTTTTGGCCTGCTTGTATTTTTGCAGAGTTACTGGTGGTGAGTATTTTATCTTTTAAAATCATGAGGCTTCCATTCAATCATGCGTGTGGATAGGATATCACTGATGTACCTAATAGCAATACGATTAAGGCTTTAATGTTGATTAGGAAGCTTTAAAGTCATCGACAACGCGACATATAACTAATACTTGCAATTAAAAGCCTAAACGCGAGGTAAACTCTTGCCTACAATTTAAAAGCTAGGCTTTTCGCGTCAGCAAATTAAGTGTTGATAGCTACCTTACCCAATCTATTATTAAATGTCGTATGTTTGCGTTGTTAAGGTGTCGTATATTTGCTATATTTAATACAAGAAACGAGGGTATTTATTATGACAATAGCAAGTAAAGTAACAACAAGAATAAACCGCTCAAAGCGTTATGTTTTTGATCGTGCTGATTTTGCAGATATTGCTGGTTACGACCAAGTTGGCCGGGTATTAAAAAAGCTGGTTGATAATGGTCATTTATTGCGTATTGGTTATGGGCTTTACACTAAAGCGAGAGAAAATCGCATTACGGGTAAGTTAATGCCGGCATCTCCTGCGGGAGCTGATGGTGTTATATTAGAAGCGATTGAAAAGCTAGGTGTTGACTACAAATTTGATGAGTTTTCACAACGTAGTATCAATGGTGAAAGCTTGCAAATTCCAGCGTCTCTGAAAATAATTACAAATAATCGCTTTAAACGCAAAATTGTCGTAAATAATAGTGCTATTAATGCTAATTGATAGTGACCTGTTTTTAGATGTTGCCGATGCTCTTGGTATGGGTAACCCTGCTATTGTTGAAAAAGATTATTATGTTGTTGCATTACTAAAACTACTTTCTGAATTGTCTTTTGATACGCACTTATTGGTTTTTTCTGGTGGTACCGCATTAACAAAGTCGGGCATTAAAACTCATCGAATGTCTGAAGACATTGATATTAAAATCATACCTACAGATGTGTTTGCTAATATTTCAAAAACACAAAAAAGAAAGGCTAGGAAAGAGTTACATCTTCAATTACTTAATGCCATTAGTCTGCACAACTCTTTTTCGGTAGAAAACCGCCCTACTATTTATGATGAATATCGTTATCAACAAATTGATATACGTTATCCTCAAGCACATTCAAAAGTTCCATGCCTAAGGCCGTTTATTAAGTTAGAGCTGATAGAGACCTTGCTTTATGATCAAGTAGTGAGTAGAGATATATGTTCTTTAATGAATGAGGTCACTCAAAAGCCTCCTGAAGTTGCGCTAATGGGGTTTTCGAGTATTAAGAGTACACAAGCGGAAAAGCTAGTCTCTATGTTGAGGCGAACAGCAAGTTTTGCGCGCGATAATATAAGAGATGATGATCCTGCATTAATACGCCATATTTATCATTTGAGCCGAAAAACTCCGTCCTTTAGGTCGGGGATGTAAGGTTTTAGCGCAACGCGCTAACAATAGAGC
>NZ_JAATTW010000088.1:0-3605 GCF_013414205.1 Pseudoalteromonas sp. MIP2626 | reverse complement strand
TTGTTTATAATAAGTCGTAATAGCGACATTATGGTGTTGGCAGAATTCAATATTAGTACCACTAAACGTACTGCGTTTCAGCAAAAGCTGCTGCCACTGTGCGCTTGTTCTGTAAGTTTTCATCACCTGCTCCGAATTTATCATTGAGCAGGTATTTTTAGATAATCAGAACATCGATGCTAGGTGTGGTTCGCTAGACGCTTACCTTGAATCTATCAAAATTGATGTTTGCCTTACCCGAACGCACAACTTTAGTGGAAAAAATATGCTTACCGTAATGCTTACTTATATCGATATTATCAGCTGGTGAAAATGTTTTACCATCAATGACAGTTTGTAGTGTTGTTGTATCAAATAAGTCTTCCATTGCAGAGTTATTTTTACCAGTACTTAATGGTGTTAAAACAAGGTACAGATTATGGAATAAGTAAATAAAACCACTATTTTTCAGTATAGATATGTCGTTGGGACATGATTTAACTTTATTTACTAAATGGTTTAATAAGGCTACAGGGCCACTATCATTATCGAGTACTAGGATAACTGGGTTCTTAGCTTTCTCGTTTCTAAAGTACTTTAGATCATCCGCATATCTTTGTACAAACCTAACAAAAGGTGTTGCGCCATCACCTATATCGAGTAAGTACATTGTTTTACGATTTAAATTAGGGAATTTTAGCTTCGGTGAATAGTTTGCTTTAGCTGATTTGGGATTAACCAAATCAGGGTAGCTAGCCTGTAGCTGACTTAACGCACTTTTTAAGTAAACGTTATCAGTTTTTCCTTCTGTCAATATTGTTGGATATTCATTTGCGAAAAAGTGTTTGTATTGTAAAAAGGTTCCGTAAACTTTTTCTCTTGAATTTAATTTCCCACGAAATTTATTGATTCCAGTGTGCATCTTAGGTTCATGTTTTGGTTCTGGTTTTTTCTTTTTTTCTAGGTTGTTATAAAAATCGATAGAATCAATAAAAGTTAATCGACCTTCTAATTCTGATAAATGACCATCTCTGTAAGAACCGTCTTGTTCGGCAACCTGAAATTTCCCTGTTTTGAAAAGGGAATGAGCCATCGCTCTGGTTAAGCGCCAATACTCTGATTTAACACTAACCTTTTTATTAACAACTAAGCCAGTTGCTTCTTGTCTTGAATCTTTAAATTGTAATCTAGTTTTTGTAGAGTTCACTGAAAAACCAGCACGCCTTATTTCACCAAGTAACTTTGAACCTAGCGTGATATTTTTAACGTTTTTAACTATGGCTGTAGGAAAGCTGTTTTTTCTAGTCGAAAAAGTTATGTCATCAGCGTATCTTGTATAAGAGCAGCCATTTCTTTTAGCCAACTTTGAAAGCTTAATATCAAGACTGTTAGTTATGAGATTAGCAATCACGGGAGAGCATGGACTGCCTTGAGGTAGAGTGTTTTTATAGCATGCTATTTGAGCAATAACGGTTGCTATATGGGGGGCTAATTTAAAGTATCTATTTGCAATAAAAAACCCACGAACTCTTCCAAAATTGAAACTCCCAAAAAAGTCTGCTAAATCCAAATTTAATACATTTTTTTTACCACGATGAATACGAGCATTCGTTATGATAGATCTTTCCCGTTCAAAACCATGTGAAAGAGTGCATTCAATTTTATTATCAAAATGAATAACCGTTTTACAGTCCAAAAGTAAATCAGACAATTTACGTTGTAGGTCTTTCAGTTCATCTGATGGCGCACTGATTTTCCTGACACCGCCTGATTTTTTCGTAATATCAAATTGATGGTAATGCGAATTTACATGTGACTCTACACCCGGTTTGTACAAGGTTCTTGTAAGGAACGGAGCAGAAACGCCCAATATTGAGGCTAGTTCAGGTTTAGTTTTAGCCTGCTTAAGTAGTAAATAGTTTCTTCTATGAATCAAATTACACTCTTTAGTATTAAGGTAAAAAGAGAAGTAGCTCACATGCACTCTTACGCGCCGCTAGCGAGTAATTCAGGAAAGCAATATGAAGCAATCCGAGAAGGCGAGTCACTTGGACAATGCTGTCACAGGTTGCGAAACGCAACCAACAAATCTGCATGTGAGCCAAGTAAACAATACAATAAGAATTATATATTTAATAGTTAAATTTGATAGAACCATTTTTGATTTCACAAACCATGATTAACGTCCGCTTATGGCACATATGGGACTGTCGCATTTGACAGCTCAAGTAAGGCATATTCCTCTAAAGCAATTCAAGAAATCGACAGAGCTGCTCATTACTTTAAATGTTAAAGCAGCTATTTAGCTGCTTTGTTATTCTTCGGTTTTTTCTTTAAACTCACATAAATCTTCAATAATGCAGCTACCGCATTTAGGTTTACGCGCCACGCAGGTATAGCGTCCGTGTAGAATTAGCCAGTGGTGTACATCCACTTTAAATTCTTTCGGGATCACTTTTTCTAGCTTTTGCTCAACCGCCACCACGTCTTTGCCCATAGCAAGCTTAGTGCGGTTAGAAACGCGAAATATATACGGGAAGAAAATAGCTATAAAGAAGCTGTTTTACCTCCAATAAAAATATAGAGTCATCACTACTTAGTGCAAAAGTTGTTTCAGTTGATGAAGGTGATTCAGTTGGTGATAGCGACACCGCTCAGTTATCTGATATCTCAAAGAAGACAATTAGTGAATACAAAGACGGCAATAGGGCCGCCCCTAGCGAATTTCTTAACCAAATATATCGCCTTAAAAACACACACCCATTATGGCGCTGGAGCCACTTGGCTTGCTGATAATGGAAAAGTTGATATTTAACTAGCGCAATATGCGTTAGTTACTGATACTTTTAATAAGGCATTAAAACAACGAAACTCCAGCTCCGTTGTAAAAGAATTAGCTAGTGAGCTCGCAGAAGCTTGTGCTTTGTAAACCTACCTCCTTTAAATGGTTCAAACAAAAGCACCCGAGAGGGGCTTTTTTATTTTAATTAGTTAATTTTACGCTTTATTAGTTTTTAAATTGTTGCATAATTAAAGCTGGAAGTTTTATTACAACAAAGGGATATCATGAAAAAGTCAATTTTAAATGCTGCATTACTTACCGTAATTACCACTATTTCTACCACAACATTTGCCGCTATATCTGATAAAGAATTTGCTAAATGCGCGGCAATGGAAGGCGATTTGTCGCGCCTAGAATGCTTTGATAATTTAGCGGAAGATAAAAACTTAGATGGTAATCAAGTACAACCTACATCGATTGAGGGAAAAGGCGATTGGGACGTGAGTGTTAAAGTAAATCCAATAGATGATTCAAAAACAGTTACTTTGATTTTAAAGGCAGAATCAGGGATAAGTAAGTGGAATAGACCATATGGATTATTAGTGAGGTGTAAAAGTAACGAAACAAACGTCTTTATAGGTTGGAATGAATACCTCGGAAGAGAGGCTGATGTCTTAACAAGAATAGGCACTAACAAGGCTGTTACACAGCGTTGGGATATGTCTACTGACAGCAAAGCTACTTTTCATCCAAAGCCAATTTCTTTTGAGCCTGTAACGGATTCTGTGTAACTGCCCGTTTTTAGATTTTAAATATGCTTGCTGAGTCGTTCCTCAAATTCAAT
>NZ_JAATTW010000087.1:0-3679 GCF_013414205.1 Pseudoalteromonas sp. MIP2626 | reverse complement strand
GTGATGATGATTTTACCGACCTAATGCCGTGGAATGTGCAGCTAGACTTCGATTATAGCTAAGCGCACTGCTTAAATGCGCGCTTACGTTATATTGGCAGGTTCTGGTACATCTTTAACATTTAATAAGCCTAATAAACCTGCAATAGCGCCAAGCATGTGGCATCTTTGGGAGTGTTGTAGTAAAGCAGATTTAAAATTATTCGAACTCGTACAGTCCGCTATTAAATACAAAGAGTTACAAGTAATTACCGATGATAAAGGTAAACCTAAAGCTGATATAGAACTTTTTTTATCCTTGTGCGACTCCGCGCTTGCCGTTGGTGATTTGTCTACCACTAGAAAAGCTCAAGTAACTAAGTTTTTAGAACAGGCTAAAAGAATCATACTTGAGAAAACTAATTTTACAGATCTTATTAGTGATACAGATGATTGGATAAGCCATGATAAATTTATTCGAGCAGTAGGTCGTAGAAGTGCGCAGCAGCAGAGGTTAAAGCTATTTACTACCAATTATGACTTGGCATTTGAACATGCTGCATCAAATACTGGGTTTGTTGTTATCGATGGTTTTGAATATTCAAACCCTGCATACTTTAATCCAATGTGGTTTAACTACGACATAGTGAATAGAGGACAATCATTAAGTAATGAAGGCGCATATCTCCCAAATGTTTTTCAGCTATATAAAATGCATGGTTCTGTGGATTGGCGAAAAATAAACGGGAGAATTAGAAAAACCTCTGCCGACAGCGAAAAGGGGGAGCCTGTTTTTATCTACCCTAGCAGCAGTAAATATCAAAACTCTTACGATTCACCATATCTAGACATGATGTCATCATTTTTAGAAGCAGTTAAAAAGCCAAGAACAGGTGTACTTTGTTTAGGTTTTGGCTTTAATGATAAGCATATTAATAACGCCTTAACAATGGCCTTAAGAACGAATCCTGAATTTATGCTAATGGTGGCTACTAAAGATCCTTTTAATGAAAGTGGCTCTTTTAATAGTGGTATTAGAGATTTGTTACGATCAGCCATAAACCACGGAGATGGAAGAATAGCTATTTTGGATTCAACTTTTGAGCAATTTTCAAGTTTATTACCTGAACGAAGATCGAAAAGCCCTGAAGATGACTTATTTAAACTGTTTGAAAAATTAGCTGAAAATGTTAAGTAGGGAGCAGAAATAAATGGATTTGCAAGAATGGTTTTCACCTTACGATTCGACTAGAAGAATTGGTAGTGTCATTAATGTTTCGGCCACTGAAATAATTGTGAACTTGTCTAAAGCGGGGTCAGGCGAGCCTAGTTGGTCATTCGGTAACAGAATTGCCGCTGGTGAAGTTAATGAGTTCGTATTTATAGATGTAGGCGAGACTGCAATACTCGGACGTCTAGTAAAAGTATGGATTGAAGGTGGGGAGCGTCTCAGTGTTGATGGTTTGGCAGATAAGCCAACAGAGAATCATCCTATTGGTTTAGTTCAAATATTAGTGAGCCTGAACCCCTCTAACGGCCGGAATTATAAAGGTATAAAGCAACATCCACGATTAGGTAGTCAAATATACTCAGCTCATCCATGTTTAGTGTCATTACTTGCTGAGGGTAAGCAAGATGATTTGGAAAATCAAATTCACCTTCCTTTGGCTAGTTTACCGCATGACGATTCCGTCACTATTCATGTTACACCAGAAAAACTTTTTTCTCGACATTGCGCAATACTCGGTGCTACAGGTGGTGGTAAAAGCTTTTCGATGGCAAAGATTATAGAAGAAGTTCATCTTGCTGGTGGTAAAGCTTTAATAATAGACCCTACGTGCGAATATCAAAACCTTCCTTGTGCAAGTTACTATGTAGGAGAACACCCATTATCAAATGAAAGTAACAGGGTTATTTTCCCTCACTGGAAGTTTACAGATAGTGATATTAGAGCATTTCTTCGACCTTCCTCACAAAGTCAATCACCAAAATTAGATGAGGCTATTAGAAGTTTAAAAGTCTACGAAGCATATCGATCAGTTCCCGCACATAACATGACTTTTCTTCCAAATGGTACCGTTCAGAAAACTGGGTGTCTTAAAATTCCCTTTGAATCAGCAGTAACAAGTATTGTTTCAGACGAGCACTTGAGGTCATGGAGATTCTCTAACCTAGCGACTCAAATAGAAAATGAATGTATTTATCCATCAGCGAACTTTGGAAAGAATCCCGAAAAATGGGGAGATGTTTCTCCTAATGACGTTGGTTATTGCTTAAATTTGGCTTCGAGAATTAGGGCATATTCGAATAACCCATACCTCAAGTGGATGATAGATCCTGATTACAAATATCAAATGATTCCTAACATTCTTGAGCGGTTCTGCGGTACTGAAGAACTAGGGCGAGTTGTCAGACTTGATTTATCCGAAGTAACCTTTGAAGCAAACTCGCGTGAGATATTAGTAAATGCAATTGGTAGAAAGTTATTGTCGTTAGCAAGAAAAGGTCAAATCAATCATCAGCAGCCACTGTTAGTTTTTATTGATGAGGCGCATCAATTTCTCAACAAAAAAGTTGGTGAAGAAACTAATAGGTTTGAGCTTGATGCTTTTGGTAATATAGCTAAAGAAGGTCGAAAGTACGGTTTGAATACTGTTATCGCTACTCAAAGGCCACGCGATATACCTGAAGATGTACTGAGTCAAATTGGTACACTTATTGTTCATAGATTAACAAATCAACATGATCAAGAGATAGTAAAAAAGGCCGTTGGTGCAATAGATCAACGCTCAGCTTCATTTCTTCCCGTATTAGGCCAAGGCGAGGCATTATTACTAGGTGTTGATTTTCCATTTCCTATGACAGTAAAAATGAAAAAACCAACAAATGAACCAACATCGAAAAGTGCGAATTTTTCTTCAAGTTGGCAATAAATAATTTATTCCGTTAACAAGTTTTACTGTTTTGGTATAAAAAACGTTTTATGTGCCCGTTATGTCCACTATACAATTTATAAATGGCTTAAAACAGTAATAATACAAGGAAATTTTGTGGAAGTGTTAGACAAACGACAAGCTGTACTAATTGAGTCAGTGCACAGAGGATTTCTCTATCAGCATTTATATGCAGTAGGCTGTTTATTTTCGGCCTCTAGTGCAAATGTTACTTCGATTGTTGTTGAGCTTGATGAAGATATAGAAATAGTAAGTGACGATAGAACGTACATTCAAGTTAAGACTCGATCTGGCCCAATCATTCCTAGTGACATCAATGGAGCCCTTGAAAGATTTAATGACCTCAGGGCAGAGCACAGTACAAATAAGCGCGTTGGTCAGGCTTTTTTTGTAATCGTTACAAATCAACCACCAAGTCCCAAACTAGCCAAATTAATTAATGGTAAAAAGTGGCCTCTTGATGTCAAATTTCTTTGGCCTGGATCAGATCAAACGCATCTACATTCTGCATATCCACCTGCATGGGGTAGTATTAATGAAGCGTAAGCGTCTAGCGAACCACACCTAGCATCGATGTTCTGATTATCTAAAAATACCTGCTCAATGATAAATTTGGAGCAGGTGATGAAAACTTACAGAACAAGCGCACAGTGGCAGCAGCTTTTGCTGCAACGCAGTACGTTTAGTGGTACTAATATTGAATTCTGCCAACACCATAATGTCGCTATTACGACTTATTATAAACAA
>NZ_JAATTW010000086.1:0-6556 GCF_013414205.1 Pseudoalteromonas sp. MIP2626 | reverse complement strand
GCGTTGAAATTGTACTGGTTTGGTGTGAACACCGATTCCGGAAAATCAGTCAAAAGTGTTCACGATAAAACCGGAATGAGCGTTCACGCTAAAACCAGAACGGGTGTTCACGATGGGCCGGAATCACTGTTCACGATGCTCCGGAATATGCAGTAACCATAATGCATGTACGGCAAGGTGAAGCTAAAGGTTTAGGCCATGCTGTATTGTGCGCAAAGCCTATTATAGGTAATGACGATTTTGTGGTGGTACTGTATGAATGATGAACCAAGCGAGTAATTGCCGCTAGATACATGATTTATTACTGTACTGAAGTCTAAAATGCCCACCTAAGTATATAGAACAGGGTGATCTTTAGAACAGGGTATATTATTTTTTACCAGCCCTTTTATATTTAAACCTGTCCTTTAATTAGTCATTTACATGTGGACTGCATCAGGTATAATTTTGCGCTCATTTAGTTTGATGTTGTATATACTGCAATTGATTTAATGTGCAGATAGCTATGGAAAGCGAGTATTATTACCAGTAAACCTCGAAATAAATCGGAGTATCCCGTAATAAATAAAAAAAATACACTTCTCCAAAGCCAGTCACAAAAATCAATTCTCAGTGCTGTAACGCAAGGTAAAAGCGACGAGCCAAAACAAAAAATACAATAACCTTTATGCAATTTGTAATTGTAGTTTTAATCTCGCTTATAAATATCAAAATTTAAGCGGCATCAGTACGTAGGAACTGCAACCTAGGGGCGGAAGCGTGCCCTAAGGGCTAGACAAGCAAATAGTTTTGCTTGTCTAGCTGGAGCGAGAGGAGCTCTGCGACGAACTGAAACGTGGAGCGTGTCTGAAGAACTATATAAATAAAGTTTTTCCTCTAAGCTGGGGCAAGCGTTACTGATATGGCAGAAGGTAGTAAGTTAAAGGCTATATAACCTTGAGTCTAGAACCTATCTTTTTTTTTATATCCATGCTTTAATTACTGCGCAAAATAAGTACCCATCGAGTGTGATGGACAATTATAATATTTAAAAAACACTGGGATTCTGCACAATGGCGTTACGCTGTAAATCACTCATTACCTCTTTCGCATTTTTAGCAATGACAGGCTGTACAATAATACCTGGCAGCCATTACGAAGGCATTGAATCTAACGAGAAAACACAAAATTTAGAGCAAGAGCTCGAAAAAGTTAATATTCAACTAATAGATTCAGCGCTAATCGCTCAGCAAAAACAATTACAGCCAAAAATTAAAGCGCCATCAAGCCTAACCAGTATTGATACCAGTAATTACGAATATAAATTAGGTGTTGGTGATGTAATAACAATAGGGGTGTGGGATCACCCTGAGCTTACAATACCCGCTGGAACTCAACGTACTGCTGAGTTTGATGGTTTTAGGGTACAAGAAAATGGTACAATTACTTTTGCATATGCACCTAATGTGCAAGCCGCAGGTAAAACTATTCCACAAGTACGTAAAGAGTTAGTAACGCGTTTAAGCCGTGTAATCGAAGAACCGCAAGTTGACGTGAAAATTGTTGCCTTTAAAAGCCAGAAAGCTTATGTAACCGGTGAAGTAAAGCAGCCTGGCGTATACCCAATTACTGAAACACCACTAACACTTATAGATGCGCTAAACCAAGCGGGTGGTTTAAGTAATGCTGCTGATTGGCGCACGGTTACATACATACATGATGGAAAAACCGAAACCATTAAATTAGATAATTTTTATACTCAAGGAGATATTTCACAAAATCGTTTATTGCGGCATGGTGATATTGTGCATGTGAATCGAAATGATAAACAAAGTGTGTATGTATTGGGTGAGGTGAAAAGAGCTGGCTTAGTTAAGTTAAACCGTTATGGTTTGAGTTTAGCTGACGCATTAAGTAGTTCAGGTGGATTAAACGAAAATACATCTGATGCTAATGGTGTATTTGTATTACGCAAGCGCAATTTAGAGCGCGACGGTATACTCGCAGATATTTATCAATTACATGCAAAGAATATAACCGCTTTAGTTTTAGCAGAGCAGTTTGAGCTACAGCCGCAGGATATTGTTTATGTCACTTCAGCTCCGCTTGCTCGTTGGAATAAAGTGCTTAGCTTATTATTGCCAAGTGTTCAGGCGGTAGATGTTATAGATACAAGTGTTACGGCAGTTAACTAAGAGAGGCATTAATATGTTTGATTCTATCTTAGTGGTGTGTGCAGGTAATATTTGCCGCAGTCCTACAGCTGAATATGTATTAAAAAGTAAATTAGCAAATAAAAACATTGCAGTGTCATCAGCTGGTTTAACCGCACTTGAAGGTAAATCGGCAGATAGCATAGCTAAACAAGTTGCCGAGCCATATGGTATTAACATGGATAACCACCAAGGAAGGCAATTAAACTCACAATTGATTGCACAAAATAGTGTGATATTAGTGATGGAAAACCGTCACCTTACCGACCTATTTAGCCGTTACCCTGAAGCCCGCGGTAAAACATTTCTATTAGGAAAGTGGATTGACGATAAAGAAATTCCTGATCCTTACCGTAAAAGTATTGAAGCGTTCGAACACGTTTACACATTAATTGACAGCGCATGCAGCGCTTGGCAAAAGTATTTATAAGGAATGGCTAATTAATGAATTCTCAGCCAAGTACAACTCAAGCAAATAAACAAACTGAAAATGTACAAGATATAGATTTAATGGTATTTGTAGGCGCCATAGTTGACCGGAAGTTTTTAGTACTAAGCGTTACAATAATATTCATGCTTATGGGGATTGTTTACGCAAAATACTCGACACCTATTTATCAAGTTAACTCAATTTTGCAGGTAGAAAGCTCAGGCTCAAATGTACCGGGATTAGCAGACGTTGGTGGTATGTTTGAATCGTCGAGTAACTCAACTGCAGAGATTGAATTACTAAAATCGCGAAGCATAATAGGTGAGGCAGTAGATAGACTTCAGCTTGATGTAGTTGCTACCCCTAAATTTTTTCCTTACATTGGAGAAAATGCATACAACTCTTTTTCAGCAATTAAACCAAATCAATTAGCAGAACCTAAATATGGTGCAGATAGTTATGCTTGGGGAGGAGAGACTATAGATGTGTTTAGGTTTAAAGTACCTAAATCGGCTATAGGCAAAACTTTTATTTTAAAAGCGACTGATGACGATACTGTGGCTTTATTAAATAGCAATGAAGAGCAAATACTAAAAGGTAATGTAGGCGAGGAGCTAACCAATGGTAATTTTACGCTAACAGTAAAGAGTATTAATGCGCGGCCAGGTACTGAATTTTTAATTGTTCGCAAAAATCGCCATAGCACAATTTTGGCTTTACAAAACAGTTTAATAGCGAGTGAGCTAGGTAAAAGTACGGGTATAATCGCCCTTGAAATGTTACATAAATCACCTGGTTATGCTCAGCAAGTAATAAATAAGATTGCACAAATTTATGTACGCCGAAATGTTGAGCGTAATAGTGAAGAAGCGCAAAGTTCACTAGACTTTTTAAAAGTACAACTCCCAGAGATAAAAAAACAGCTTGAAGCTGCAGAAGCTAAGTACAATAATTACAAAATTAAACAACAGTCTGTTGATATAAGCTTAGAAACACAATCAGTACTCGATCGCGTTGTAACGCTAGATACGAAGTTACAAGATCTAGACCTGCAGCGTTTAGAGTTAAGTCGAAAGTTTAAAAGTGAACATCCACTTTACCAAGGCTTAGTTGAAAAAATAAACGAGATGAAAAAGCAAAAAGAGCAGCTTGTACAAGAAGTTGGCAATTTACCAGCGACTCAGCAGCAGCTATTGAGTCTTAGGCGCGACGTAGAGGTAAATAATCAAATTTATATGCTGCTTTTAAGCAAGGCTCAAGAGCTTGACATAGTTCGCGCAGGAACTGTGGGTAACGTACGCATAATAGACTCAGCAGAGTTAAACTCAACAGGCCCAATAAAGCCTAAAAAGCCATTAATCGTAGTGATTGCAACAATTTTAGGTGCGTTGCTGTCAATAACTATAGTAATTATACAAAAAGCACTTCATAAAGGTGTTGAAGACCCAAGCGAAATAGAGGCACTAGGGTTGCCTGTATATGCAAGCGTTCCCTATTCGGAGTATCAAGATAAATTAACCGGTTTTGCTAAAGAGCGTAAAAGTAAAGCAGATAAAGCTAAAAACATACTCGCAGTTGATAACCCAGCTGACCTTTCAATTGAAGCATTACGCAGCTTACGTACCAGCCTGCATTTTGCGATGATGGAAGCTAAAAATAATATCATAGCTATATCGGGCCCAAGCCCCGGTGTGGGTAAGTCGTTCATATCGGTTAATTTAGCAGTAGTACTAGCGCAAAGTGGTAAAAAAGTACTTATTATTGATGCCGATATGCGTAAAGGCTACTTGCAAACGCCGTTTGGTTTAAAGTGGAATAATGGTTTAAGTGATTACTTATCAGGGCATTTGAATCTAGAGCAAGTTATTAAGCCAACCAGAGTTGAAAACTTAAATGTAATCACGCGAGGGCAAATACCACCAAACCCTTCTGAGTTATTAATGCATAGTAACTTTAGTAAACTGGTTGAAGAGATTAGCGTAGCTTACGATATAGTAATTATTGATACCCCACCAATACTTGCAGTAACCGACTCTGCAATAGTAAGCGCTCATGTTGGTACAACGTTATTAGTTGCACGTTTTGGCCAAAACCATTTACGAGAGATAGAACTAACCCGCAATTGCTTTGAGCAAAATGGTATAGATGTAAGAGGTGTTGTATTTAATGGCGTTGTTAAAAAAGCGAGTAACGCTTATGGCTATTACGGTTACTATAATTATGAGTATAAGAGTGATGCATAAATATAAGGTGAAAGTCGTAAGTTATTTTAACTTTGAAGCTCATAGATAAGTGCGGTTTTATACCGCGCTAAAATCTTAAATTATGCGGTTTTCTCAGGAAATAGGGTCAATACGAGGGAAATTACAATGTTACGCGCTTTAACTTGAAACTGATTAACCTAGAACTAAAAGTAAAGGTAATGTGATTAACGTTACTTTGATAGTATTTTAAAATTAAACAAAAGAGATTATTAAAATGCACGACTTATTAACGGGCCTAAAAATTGGCATTATAGGTTTAGGTTATGTAGGCCTTCCTTTGGCAGTTGAGTTTGGTAAAAAATACCCAGTAACAGGCTTCGATATTAATCAAGGTCGAATTGCACAGTTACGAGCCGGCCACGACTCTACACTTGAAGTTAGCGATGAAGAACTTAAAGATTCTCCACAGCTTAATTTCTCTTATACAGTATCAGATCTTGAAAGCTGTAATGTATACATTGTTACCGTGCCAACGCCAATTGATGAGCATAAACAACCTGATTTAACACCACTTATTAAAGCCAGTGAAATGCTGGGTAAAGTGGTTAAAAAAGGCGACATAATAATTTATGAATCAACAGTATATCCAGGTGCAACCGAAGAAGCATGTTTACCGGTAGTAGAGCAGGTATCTGGACTTGTATTTAATAAAGACTTTTTTGCCGGCTACTCCCCAGAGCGTATAAACCCAGGTGATAAAGAGCACCGCGTAACTAACATATTAAAAGTAACGTCAGGCTCGAATCTAGAAATAGCTGAAAAAGTTGATCAACTTTATAAATCAGTAATTACGGCCGGCACACATAAAGCAAGTTCTATTAGAGTGGCCGAAGCTGCAAAGGTAATTGAGAACACACAGCGTGATGTAAATATTGCTTTAATTAATGAGCTATCGATTATTTTTAATAAACTAGGTATCGATACGCTCGAAGTATTAGAAGCAGCCGGTACTAAATGGAACTTCCTACCATTTCGTCCAGGATTAGTTGGCGGGCATTGTATCGGTGTTGATCCATATTACTTAACACATAAAGCACAAAGTGTAGGTTACCACCCAGAGATGATTTTAGCTGGCCGTCGTTTAAACGATGGTATGGGTAAGCATGTAGTATCAGAACTGGTTAAAAATATGCTTAAAAAGCGTATTCATGTAGATGGCGCAAACGTACTTATAATGGGCTTAACCTTTAAAGAAAACTGCCCAGATTTACGTAATACAAAAGTAGTCGATATAGTCAGCGAGCTTAAAGAATACAATATTAACGTAGATATTGTAGACCCATGGTGTTCAAACGATGAAGCACAGCATGAATACGATTTAGCGATAACTGCAGAGTATAAAAAAGATAATTATGACGCAATAGTTCTTGCTGTAGGTCATAACCAGTTTAAAGAAATGGGCGCAGCACAAATACGAGCGCTAGGTAAAGCGCAGCATGTTCTCTATGACCTAAAATATGTACTACCTAAGCAAGACGTAGACATGCGTTTATAAAAACATAGGTACTAGGTGCTAGGAAGTTAAAGGTACTAGGGATAATAATAAACCTAGAAAGTGTTTGAATATAAAGTAGATGTCTCAATACTTTTTGAAGAACCTAGAACCTAGAACCTAGAACCTAGAACCTAGAACCTAGAACCTAGAACCTAGAACCTAGAACCTAGAACCT
>NZ_JAATTW010000085.1:0-6822 GCF_013414205.1 Pseudoalteromonas sp. MIP2626 | reverse complement strand
GCCTTTCGTTTTCAGCTTCAATTAATTTTTGTTGAGCCCTATTTTGTAGCCTCTCTGCTTCTGCAAATTCATCGTTGAGTGCGTTTTTCGCGGTTTCTTCTGCACTATTAGCCTGCTCTATTTTGTTTTGTAACTGTTTTTTATATTCATTTAAGTCATGTTCGTTTTTAGCTTCAAGAGATTTTATTTTATTACTTAATTCAATGTTTACAAGTCTGTGCCCACAGAACAAAAACAAAAATATAAATGCTGTTCCACCAACTAATGCACCTGTAGCTAAGGCTAAGCTGTTATCCCATACGTTTTCCCAGCCTAACTTTGTATTGCTGGTACTTTTAAATGTAACCGTTAACTCGCCATCAGCACTTTCGGTGTAAGCGAATTTTTTTAGGCCTTTATAAAATTTCACATCACCACTAACCCTGCTCTCGTAGTAATTATCGAGAGATTGGTACCCAAAGTAACCGGCTAAACCTAAAGCAATAACAAGAGCGAAAAGGTATTTCATCGTAAGTAAACCTCTGTGATATCCGGTCTAAAATGCCCCATTTCTTGGCTAACCGTTTCTAGACGCGTAGTGTAATTTAATCTTTGATTTTGTAACTCGGACATACGTTCTTGAGCGTATGAATGACGAACGCCATGTGCACCAGATGACCACCCAAGAACACGATTTGATGCTGCAGAAAATGAGTTAGACCAGCGTTGGCCACCTGCAATATCATACTGAGAACGATAATTAATGCCTCTGTCGCTTACTGTGTTTGCTGTGTCCAGGCGTTTGCTTTCTAAGCGTTCTGAAAGTGAATGAGGTAAAACGACTTCTCGTACAAGACCGCCTTTCCCTTGTACGGTGTAACGTACTCCATCACGACCATTAAATTTACTTTCTAGTGCAGGTCTGTCTGATGGGGCTCGCTCTTCTATTCGTTGTAACGTCAATAATTCATGTGCACGTAGTCCAGCCGCATATGCAATTTCTGTTGCCAGTGCGTTACGTTCAGTTTGTGCTGAGGCTATGGCGTGTACTTGCTCTGGAGTATAAGAGCGGCTGGCTTCTATGGTTTCACGCTCAGATTTTATTGAAGAGTCTAGTTTGTTATTTTTGTCTAGTGTTTTTGTAATGTTGTGCATCATGCACTGTATTGCTTGGCGCTCCATATTTAATTGCGATTGACGAACTTTTTCAGCGCGGATGTTCAAGTATGAATTGGCGGTTTCTGGGGTCATTCCTCTTAATGAGTCACCTAGCCCATATTGCTGCATATTCTTCGCCACACTTTCCAGTGCACCGCGATAATTATCAACCGTTCTTATGGAGTCTAATATATTGTTACGTGTGAAGTCCTTGGTGACAGAAAATGCTTGCTGCTCAGGGGTTTTTACACTAAATCTTGCCATGAATATCTTTACTTTTTAACCAGCGATGAACAGTAGATTCCGCTACTACGAAGCGTTTTTTTTTGCTTAACCAACGTGTGATCTCTGCTATTGTCGAGCCCTTTTGGCGCAATCCTTCTATCTCAGCATGATACTTATCTAACCTTGATTTGCGCTGGCTATAGCTGCGCTTTCTGCGTAGCTCTGAATCTTTTTTTAACTCTGCAACTTCTTTATCTGGATCAAAATTGGTCATAATTTCTCTTTGTAAGTCTAACTGGAAAAGCTGTCGCTTAACTCAGCGGTAACTGAATACCTATTCGCCCCTGTTTTGCAATATCGTTTGCATAGGTTCGGACTGTTCTCACCTTAAAACGCATCAATTAAAGTTGATAAGACTTAAGCTTTACGAGCTTTAGAACGGATTTTCTCTTTTCTGAGAAGCGTATAGCCTCCAAATTTACTGTATGGGTTCAGTACTGAAACGGTTGTTTTCAGTCTCGGTTTGATTTGGTACTAACCGGTAAAGTACGGTGCTATAGGCACTACTCTTTAAGAGCTTCCTATATTACAAGCAACAAAAAAAAAGTCAAAAATAAATTAATTTCACGCAATGCGTTTTAGTTTTTGCGTGAAATTGCTGTATGGCTCTAACCCGCTGGGTTACAGCTCGTTTTACGAGTTGTACCCAGCGGGTTGGAGGTTTGCACAATTTTCAACTTTTTTACGCTGTTTTGGCGGGGGCTAACGCGCTGCGCTTGTTGGCTCACAAAAACGTTTAAAATCGCCCACAGGCGATTTTAATCCGTTTTTGGAGCTTGCACTGAATCTGAATGTGAACCGGGTAAAAACAAACGCTTTGTTGGGCACAAACGGGGAGTGTGTACTGAGAAAACGTATTTAACATAAAAACCGTTTAAAGAGCCACTGCCGCAGAGTGAAATTAAAGCCACAGCTAAAAGCGTAGCGCGATGGACGCACAAGAACTTTAGTGCAGCCGGCTTTAGTGAGTGGTAAGGTTTCTAAACGCCCAACATCTAATGGCAAATCAAAGTCGGAGTTACAACCAGTGGTTTTAAGACTCAAAGAGCAAGGTTACTCAAATCGTGATATAGCACAGGATTTGGGCATTTCAGCAAGTACAGTTAGCCTTTACTTAAAGATGTAACTGTAGTGATCGAATAAGCCATATCAGATAATAGCCTTTTTGGTATTATCTATATTTGAAACTGGTACCTAAGTATTCAAATAAATCTCGGAGAGAGTTCTGACTCTCTTTGTGGCACTAAAAAAGGCTATATAAACATAATTAGATCAGAGTAGAGGTGTGTTATGAATATAGAGAGCTTAAAGTTCGAAATGGCTGAAGAAGAAAAGCAGAGACTTCGTGCTTTATCAGCGTTAGAACTTATAGATTTAGCATTAGAACATGATGGCCGGTCAGCTAAATCTGCTGCTTTAATTATTCTGAGTTTGGAAGCAGATAACTGGTTTAAGTTTAGTGCTGTAGAATTAATACATTTAGATCCGCTTCATCGAGAGTATGCGAATAACGTATTACTTGGCGTATCAGCGGGCGACTACCAGCCTAGCGCATGGCTTAGACGGCTTGATATTGATGTAACCGTTAAAATAAATGACTTAATTGAAAAATGGTCTGATTTGAGGGTTTAGGTTTCATAGTTTTCAGTTATGAATGAGTTTAAATACTCAGTGTCATTTTTTAATCTGTTTATCATATTATTTTTTCGGCTAAGGGCGTTACCGTGATTTTTTACTTTCTGTTGTGCAAGCTTCACTTCTTGTCTGTAGTGCTTTAATAATTCGTTGCCGGCCATTGTGATGCTTTCCCCAGTTCAGGCGGCATTTTCATTGAAAGGCATTTTTTGAGATGTTTTAGGTATCCAGCTAAAGGAACTCAAACATCCATTTTTAGTTGGGCACTTTTCTTAAATTCAAAAGATAGCGCCTTAACAGAGCGACCTTTTTTTATTGTTTCAAATTTAATTGTTAAGTCGCTTCGCTGATTAAGCTCTTTAATTGCTGGCTTTATAACCCACTTGTTTAGATCTTTAAATTGCTCATATTTATCCAAAATTCCTAAAGCGGATTTAAAGTCATCAAGAAAAATTATTCGCTCACCAGTGGCGTTAAATCTCATTAGTAACTCATAAATACGTATTGAGTGTGAGCTTTGTAGCGTAGCTATATTGCGTAATTTATATGTTGTAAACCGGCTTTGTAATTGGCAAATGTACTTGAGCACTTCATCAGACCAGGTTAATGTTATAGCTCCTTCACCCTTTAATTTTTTCACCTTCTTTTGAACCCAATGAAGCTCAATCTCTTCCTTTTCATCCCGCAAGATAATGCTAGATTTGAATAATGCGTCTGCTGCTTTATATAGATCCCTTCTTGCGTTATTTTGCACCCCCATTAAATCAGCAAACTCTGAAGTAGTTAACGTCATCTCTTTTGGAATATCTTTTCTAGAATCAACCTTCGCAAGGCAAGCCAACACAAGTTTTTGAGCTTGAACATTTAGCTTATAGCTTGCGTCAATTAAGTTGTTTGATTTTGTAACTGATAAATTGCTCACATCTTCTTCCTAAGGCGGAGGTTATTATTGTTCCACTACCGTACCATCAAGTGGAGCTTTTTTAAAGCTCTCCACCATTGGTTGTGGGTATCCGTGTCAATCTCTCCCCCTTTAACCCTTGTTTCCGTGTCAATCTCTCCCCCTTTAACCCTTGTTTCCGTGTCAATCTCTCCCCCTTTAACCTCTGTAGGCCTTTGCTTGCAATGGCTACAGAGGTGCTAAAAACAAGAGATATAAAAAACAAGAGTTATTAAAAAGGCGTTAGCCTGTGAATAAGTTGCAAAATATTAAGCATTAAACACTACAATAGTTCCTCCACAATCCAAAGATTGCGGCTAAGCGCCCTCAATCTGGTTCTGATGGACTTTGTATAAGAAGTGATACCGTTTGTTATTTGCATCTATGAAATTGCTCTACAGAGCCTCTAAGCTCCATAAAAGATGTTTATCAGGGCACGATTAGCTTTTATTCTAGCTGGAAGATCGGGGAACGCGTTTGGAGGACTGTTTTACACTTAACTCTGTAAAGTCGCGCTCGTTCCTCGCTACGGCTTCGCCAAGTTAAAATTAGGATCGTCGATAGTTCATTGGTATAATTAATATCTAATAAGGAAGTTAAGTAATTATTCAATAGGCACATTATGAATTATCGTTCTGATATACAAGTTCTTCGAGGAATATCTGTTCTTTTTGTTGTTTTATACCATTTAGGGTTTCAAGTTTTTAAGAGTGGCTTTTTAGGTGTAGATATTTTTTTTGTTATCAGTGGTTTTTTAATGGCTGTTCTCTATGATAAAGAGAAGAAATTACACTTCTTAGAACGCAGAGCCAAGAGGTTGTTACCTGCTTACTATGTTGTTATTTTAGCAACATTAATAATTTCATTTTCTATCAATACATTAAATGAAATTAGACAAGTAGTTGAACAAACTATTTACGCATCTTTATTTTTATCCAACGTTGGCTTTTGGCTACAAAATTCATATTTTGACACTTCTGCTTTTAAGCCCTTACTTCATTTATGGTCTCTTGGAGTTGAAATACAATTTTATTTAATTGTTCCTTTTTTAGCTTGGTTTTTTTATAAAAGTAAGAGTTTCATATTTGTTTTTTTTCTCGCCTCATTAGCTCTTTGTTTTCTTATTGTTAGTATCTCACCTAAAACTTCTTTTTTTATGATGCCATTAAGAATATGGGAATTTCTTATTGGTTATGGCGCAGCTATATTTTTTACAATGAAAGGAAATGTCAGATATACCAAGTATCAGTTTTTAGGTTTAGTAGGCTTAATAGGTTTAGTATTCGTACCTTTTATTAGTATAGAAGCAAGTAGCCTTAGCTTTATAACGGGGCACCCTGGGTTATTATCTTTGATAATATCTCTTTCTACAGGGTTGGTTTTGATCTTTGGTTTATCCAATAAGTTAAGTGAATCTTTCTTTGGAAAAGTTTTTGTAACTTTAGGTAAGTACTCGTATTCCATATATTTAGTACATTTCCCGATAATTGTTTTGTATCTATCAAAACCATTTGGAGGAACATCAATAACAATAGAAAACTTAAGTAGCTTGTTGACATTGTTTTTCTTGATAGCAATAAGTGCATTCTTATTATATAGATATGTAGAATGCTATAAATCTAACTTTAACTTCTTTAAATTATCTATTGTTACAAGCTTTTCATTGATAGTTCTTTCTTTAATGTTATCTACTATTAAAAGTAACTTTATTTCAATTGAAGAGAAATACATCTTTGAGGCTTTTACTGATCGCTCACAATACCGATGCGGTAAAATTACTAGGATAATAAATCCAAGTGCAATTTCGTGTGAATTAACTGGGTTAGAAGGTAATAAGCTTAATAAAAAAATAATGTTAGTTGGGAACAGTCATGCAGATTCTATTAAGTCTACATTTACAGATGTTGCTAAAGAAAATAATAGCTCATTGCATTTTTTAGTATCTAATAGTCCTTTAATGAAAGGAGGTTTACTACCTGAAATAGTAATCAATGAGGCGAAGAGTAAAGGGATAACTCATATTTATTTACACCATTCCGCAGGTGCGTTTTCATATGAAATAATTAAGAGCACTGTGGATTTAGCTGAAGTCGAAGGCATGAAAGTCGTTTTTCTTGAACCGGTTCCTGTGTGGCCTGAACATATACCTGAAATGATGTATAAAAATATAAAAAATAATAATGTTATTATTTCTAAAACAAAACAGCAGTATTTTGAAGAGTATGAATACTTATTTTCTAATATTTCAAAAATAAATAACTCTAACTTTAAAAGATTATCTATTGTTGATGAATTTTGTAATCCGAACTGCTTGTATCAAGACGAAGGTGGAAGACCACTTTATTTTGACAGTAATCACTTAACGTTAACAGGAAGTAAGTTAATAAGGGATAGCCTACTAAAATCAATAAGTGAATAAAAGTTCGGAGCGCCTATCGTATTAGGTGCTCCATTTCAAATCATCTAGATATTCGGGGGGTAAACTCTAAAAATGGGGGCGTTATAAAGTGTTTTTTGAATCTTTTTATTTATCTTTTATCAAACTAGGGTGGTGCTTTTTAACGAATTTAAATAGTTCATCCTGATCTGTTCTAAGCGCATCTACTTGTCGTTTATAGCGCTGCATTGCTTTGCCGGCGTGAATTTTACTGAATTCTTCTTTTGCCTTTAAATCTTCCGCCTCGGATTGCTTGGCCTTTGCTTCGTTCACCAAGGTTATTGCTTCTCTTTTTAATTTTTCAGCACTGTGCCTTTCGTTTTCAGCTTCAATTAATTTTTGTTGAGCCCTATTTTGTAGCCTCTCTGCTTCTGCAAATTCATCGTTG
>NZ_JAATTW010000084.1:0-7008 GCF_013414205.1 Pseudoalteromonas sp. MIP2626 | reverse complement strand
GCCTTTCGTTTTCAGCTTCAATTAATTTTTGTTGAGCCCTATTTTGTAGCCTCTCTGCTTCTGCAAATTCATCGTTGAGTGCGTTTTTCGCGGTTTCTTCTGCACTATTAGCCTGCTCTATTTTGTTTTTTAACTGTTTTTTATATTCATTTAAGTCATGTTCGTTTTTAGCTTCAAGAGATTTGATTTTACTACTTAATTCAATGTTTACGAGTCTGTGCCCACAGAATAAAAACAAAAGTATAAATGCTGTTCCACCAACTAATGCACCTGTAGCTAAGGCTAAGCTGTTATCCCATACGTTTTCCCAGCCTAATTTTGTATTGCTGGTACTTTTAAATGTAACCGTTAACTCGCCATCAGCACTTTCGGTGTAAGCGAATTTTTTTAGATTGGGATAAAATTTCACATCACCACTAACCCTACTTTCGTAGTAACTATCGAGAGATTGATACCCAAAATAACCGGCTAAACCTAAAGCAATAATAAGAGCGAAAAGGTATTTCATCGTAAGTAAACCTCTGTGATATCCGGTCTAAAATGACCCATTTCTTGGCTAACAGTTTCTAGACGCGTAGTGTAATTTAATCTTTGATTTTGTAACTCGGACATACGTTCTTGAGCGTATGAGTGACGAACGCCATGTGCACCAGATGACCACCCAAGAGCACGATTTGATGCTGCAGAAAATGAGTTAGACCAGCGTTGGCCACCTGCAATATCATACTGAGAACGATAATTTATGTCTCTGTCTCTTACAGTGTTTGCTGTGTCCAGGCGTTTGCTTTCTAAGCGTTCTGAAAGTGAATGAGGTAAAACGACTTTTCGTACAAGACCGCCTTTTCCTTGTACGGTGTAACTCACTCCATCACGACCATTAAATTTGCTTTCTAGTGCAGATCTGTTTGATGGGGCTCGCTCTTCTATACGTTGTAACGTCAATAATTCATGTGCTCGTAGTCCCGCTGCATATGCAATTTCTGTTGCCAGTGCGTTACGTTCATTTTGTGCGGAGGCTATGGCGTGTACTTGCTCTGGAGTATAAGAGCGGCTGGCTTCTATGGTTTCACGCTTTGATTTTATTGAAGAGTCTAATTTGTTATTTTTGTCTAGTGTTTTTGTAACGTTGTGCATCATGCACTGTATTGCTTGGCGCTCCATATTTAATTGCGATTGACGAACTTCTTCAGCGCGGATATTCAAGTATGAATTGGCGGTTTCTGGAGTCAGGCCTCTTAATAAGTCACCCAGCCCATATTGCTGCATATTCTTCGCCACACTTTTTAGTGCCCCACGATAATTATCAACCGTTCTTATGGAGTCTAATATATTGTTACGTGTAAAATCCTTGGTGACAGAAAATGCTTGCTGCTCAGGGGTTTTTACACTAAATCTTGCCATGAATATCTTTACTTTTTAACCAGCGATGAACAGTAGACTCCGCTACTGTGAAGCGTTTTTTTTCACTTAACCAACGTGTGATCTCCGCTATTGTCGAGCCCTTTTGGCGCAATCTTTCCATCTCAGCATGATACTTATCTAACTTTGATTTGCGCTGGCTATAGCTACGCTTTCTGCGTAGCTCTGAATCTTTTTTTAACTCTGCAACTTCTTTATCTGGATCAAAATTGGTCATAATTTCTCTTTGTAAGTCTAACTGGAAAAGCTGTCGCTTAACTCAGCGGTAACTGAATACCTATTCGCCCCTGTTTTGCAATATCGTTTGCATTGGTTCGGACTGTTCTCACCTTAAAACGCATCAATTAAAGTTGATAAGACTTAAGCTTTACGAGCTTTAGAACGGATTTTCTCTTTTCTGAGAAGCGTATAGCCTCCAAATTTACTGTATGGGTTCAGTACTGAAACGGTTGTTTTCAGTCTCGGTTTGATTTGGTACTAACCGGTAAAGTACGGTGCTATAGGCACTACTCTTTAAGAACTTCCTATATTACAAGCAACAAATAAAAAGTCAAAAATAAATCAATTTCACGCAATGCGTTTTAGTTTTTGCGTGAAATTGCTATATGGCTCTAACCCGCTGGGTTACAGCTCGTTTTACGAGTTGTACCCAGCGGGTTGGAGGCTTGCAAAATTCTCAACTTTTTTACGCTGTTTTGGCGGGGGCTAACGCGCTGCGCTTGTTGGCTCACAAAAACGTTTAAAATCGCCCACAGGCGATTTTAATCCGTTTTTGGAGCTTGCAAAGTTGTGTCAGTGGAATACAATGCGTGTATACAATTGTAAATACAGGTGCGTTATGGCTACTATAAATATTCGTGTTAATGATGATCTGAAAGTGCGTTCTTATGCAGCGTTAGAAAAATTAGGAATAACGCCATCAGAGTTATTGAGACAAACACTGGAATACGTTGCACAAAGAGAAAAACTGCCGTTCAAATCAGTGCTGCTAACAAGTGAAGATGAAGCGCTTATTGCTGTGGCACAAGCCCGTTTAGCTGATCCAAAAACCGGAGTAAAGGTCTCGCTAGATGACCTATGAGTTAGAATTTGATCCCCGTGCGCTTAAAGAATGGCGTAAATTAGGCTCAACCGTGCGTGATCAGTTTAAAAAGAAGTTAGGTGAAGTACTGGAACAACCAAGGGTTGAAGCTAACCGGCTACGAGAACTCCCAGACTGCTACAAGATTAAATTACGTCAAGTTGGGTACCGGTTAATATACCAAGTGCACGATGAAAAAGTGTCTATCCTTGTTGTGGCGATAGGCAAAAGAGATAAATCAGAGGCGTATAAAGACGCTGGAAAACGAGTTTAACCGCTTTTTGATAAATAGTAGTTATTGCGTTTATGTTTTTGATTTTAAAGATTAAATTTAAGGTTTTTCATTTTTGTTTCACTTGAAACAAGAATGAAAAAACCTGTGTCTAAAAAGATGAAATAGATTATTTATAAAGGCACCGGAAAACGAGTTTAGCCGTTTTTTGATACTTGCACTGGATCTGAGTGTGAACCGGGTAAAAACAAACGCTTTGTTGGGCACAAACGGGGAGTGTGTACTGAGAAAACGTATTTAACATAAAAACCGGTATGGGCTATCGCGACCTTTTTGGTGGTTCAGGCTGTGTTTTTATCGAGAGGCATTTTTTGAGGTGTTTTGTCGTTTTAAAGGGTCCTTGCTCAGCCAAATCTTTTGGCGTAACCTAAGCCCTAATAAAACAAAACCCCGATATTCATTTCCAACTTGGCGGGAGGCTATGAATAATCAGGGTTCGAGATAATTCCGAAAAATCGAAACTATGTAATCTCAGGAAGAATAATACCACATGAAAAACACTTCACAAGTCAAAACCGCCATAAGCGCGGCGAGAATTGAATAACAGCGCACAACAGCTCTCACTTTTTGAGCAGCGTTTACCCAAAAAACCGTACCATACCGATGAGTTCGCGAATGGCTTAGCAATTGCGCGTGCCCAGAACGCGATAAAATCACGCTATATTCAAGCGAATGGCCCGACGCATAAGTACTGGTTAGTGTTTGACGTAGACAAACCGAATGCATCCTTAGATTGGTACGATTCAGGTGCACCCGCACCTAATATCATTGCAACAAACCGTGAAAACGGCCATGCGCATTTGATTTATGGTCTTGAAGTCTCTATTCGAACGGCACCAGATGGTCGCAGTGCACCATTACGCTACGCTGCAGCCGTGGAAAACGCGCTGAGAGAAAAGCTTGGTGCCGATATAGGTTACGCTGGCCTTATTTGTAAGAACCCTTTAAATCCACATTGGCAAGTCTCTACATGGGAGCCGTGCTTATATAATTTGGATTGGCTCGCTGATTATGTTGATTTGAGCGCCTACAGTGGCCGTAAACGGCTTCCTGATTATGGGTTAGGGCGTAACTGTAACTTATTTGATTATCTCAGTACGTGGGCTTACAAAGCGATTAGGCAGGGATGGCCAGAATACGAGCGTTGGCTCGAAGCCTGCTTAACCAGGGCAGAGGGTTACAATAAAAAAACATTCAAAGAGCCACTGCCGCAAAGTGAAATTAAAGCCACAGCCAAGAGCGTAGCGCGGTGGACGCACAAGAACTTTAGCGCAACCGGTTTTAGTGAGTGGCAAGCTAAGCAGGGTGCTAAAGGTGGTAAAGTATCTAAAGGGGGCGGCAGACCCGCAGGAACAGTGAAAGTAAATTGGGAGCTTTGGGAGGCTGTACGCAATTTGAAGTCACAAGGTTACGCGCATGCAGCAATCGCAGAGGATCTTAAAATATCAGCAAGTACAGTCAGTAAGTATGCAAAAATTTTAAAATAGCGATCGCGAAAACAAGCCATATCAGATAATAGCCTTTTTTAGGTTTTCTAATTTAAAAGGGTTTTACAATGAAGTTTCTTATTAGTGTCTATTTCTTAATTTTGTTCACTATCGTTTATAGGGGATGGGAAGCTAACCCCTATCAGATAATAACCTTTTCCTTTAGCTTTTTTATCTCCTCATCAAGCTGTGTAGAGTATTCTTTAGCTGAGTTATATTCGTTTTTCAACTCAATTGCTTCTGAGGTGTTTTTCCATGCCTCAAAGTCATTTTGTTTTCTCTTTGAAGTGCCGTATATATCTATAACTTGGGTAAAACCATTATTTAATTTACGGGATAAAGTACCCTCTAATTTAATGAGCTCTAACTCATAAATGCCGGCATTACTTATTATGTTATGTGAGTCTTGCACTCCGACAAACTCTCCATTCATTGTTCCCAACATTGTTCCGCTTTCAAGTCTTCTGGTTATTATTACTTGAAATTTCTTAGGTGCCTTACTTAGAAAGATTTCATTAATGCGTTCTATTTTATTAATGTTTTCTAATTTCTTTTGTTTAAGCTGATTAATAATAGTTTCAACCTTTAGCTTTTCTTTGCTTATTCTTAATATTTCAGCTTGATATTCAATTGATGCATCTAAATATATCTCATTGTAGAGCTTTTCAATCGTGCGACTTTTCTCATTTAAAGCCATTATTTCTTTGTTCTTAACTGGTATTTTTCTACAGTTTATACTCTCGTAATCTTTAGCTCTTTGGGTATCCATAATTGCTGATATTTTCTTTATATTACTTGGCACTACACGAAACATTTCTTTCATATCACCATTAGAAATGACTTCTCTTGTTGCCTGCCATACATCAGGTTTTACCCGTAAAGAATTAAAACCTGAACTCATTGTTCCTAACATTTTTATTGTTGATGCACATTTAGGAGTGAGAGGTATTAAAGGAATGTCTTTATGAATGTAGTTTGCAGATGCATTCATAGATAAGAATAAGATAAAAAGTAATGTCTTTTTCATTTATTTGGCTTCCCTGTCTTAATAATAAGATTATATAAATAAGAGTTTATCATTATGCCTTTTACAACGATAAAGTATAAGCGTTCGTTAGTCCGCACTTTCAAAAAACGATTAAAATAAGGGTACAGTCATACACAGGAGTGATAATAATGAGTAGGGATGAATATCAGCATAAAATCCAAAGGAGTACGCTTTCTAATGTTGGTGAAATTGCATATTTTCAAGGTTTTATCGATGACTATGACAGAAGGTTTTATGATAATCCTAGAGGCTATAGCGAATATGTTCGTTATAGGTTACCGCTGGCTTATGGCCTCGGGGTTACTTTGGAGCAAGTTTTTGAAATGAGATTTTCTAATATTAAGGTTAAAGAAATATTAGAAAAAATCCTAAAAAACGTTAGTTATAATAATATTTATAGTAATGAGGATTGGTTCCAGTGAGTATCATTTTGGTATACCCAGCACTTAAAAGAGCCTCGTAATATCTATAAGAGTTAAATTACTAGGCTACTCAATTCTATTCCAAACTCGGATTCTAGAAACTCTATTGTTATAGGTTGATTTTCTAGTGATGCCTTTACCTTTTGTGGTGTGTAAATCCCTGATTTACTTTTGAATTTCCCATCCTCTCGCTCTAGGGTTACATACCAATCTACTAGTGCTACATATTCAGAGTTTTCTTTAGAATCTGAGTTAGCTGACATGTTTTTACATTTTAGAGGTAGTGCTAACAACGGTGTTTCACCAATACAAACTTCTTTTATTGGTAAAGCCTTTTGTTTTATTTTACCTATGCCTAAATATCCTCTTAGCTTTTTTTGTTTCGGATAATAGGCAGCTATTACGTCCCCTACTTCGAAGCTAAGCATTGCATCTCTGAACCTCGGTGCTTGCCCTGCAGAGATAAATCCATATTTCACATAATCATCCCAGTTTCTATATTCACACTCACTAATGTTGTAGTAATAGAGACCGTTTTGGTAGTCGAAACCGGGGATTTTTTTATGTATAGAGTCATGTGGCCTAAAGTTTTTTGAGTAATGTCCTGATGATATATTCGTGAGCTGTTTTCCTAATTTCCACAAAAGTGTTTTTTCCACTAAAAGCGCATCATGTTCTGATAGTTTACAAGCAATTACACGAATGATTGGTTCTAGGCCCTCACCTTTTATTGCTTTAATTCGTTTAGATTTTTCGGTGTCGCTATCTTCAAATAAGTGGCTGTTTTTTCTAGACCCCTTCCCTTTACCATAATAAAACTCCTCATGGTTTCGAGGATCTATATATACATAAACGTAATAGTCTTTCATTGTTTTCCTTCCTTGAGTATTTTATCTATTTAAAAGTTATCTATTGGTGAGCGCAAACAAGTTACATCTGCTAATACCCTTTAGTTTTTTTCATTACCGTTTATTAAGCTAGGGTGGTGCTTTTTAACGAATTTAAATAGCTCATCCTGATCTGCTCTAAGCTTATCTACCTGTCGTTTATAGCGCTGCATTGCCTCTCCAGCGTGAACCTTACTAAATTCTTCCTTTGATTTTAAATCCTCAGCTTCGGATTGCTTGGCTTTTGCTTCGTTCACCAAGGTTATTGCTTCTCTTTTTAATTTTTCAGCATTGCGCCTTTCGTTTTCAGCTTCAATTAATTTTTGTTGAGCCCTATTTTGTAGCCTCTCTGCTTCTGCAAATTCATCGTTG
>NZ_JAATTW010000083.1:0-8889 GCF_013414205.1 Pseudoalteromonas sp. MIP2626 | reverse complement strand
AACCTCAATCCCCTAAAGGAAATTGGTTGCGGGAGCCGGATTTGAACCGACGACCTTCGGGTTATGAGCCCGACGAGCTACCAGACTGCTCCATCCCGCGCCTGTAATTTCTTTAAAACAAATCCGTAATATTTACGAGCATGCCTTGAAGAGAGCGCTACTATATAGGAATAAACATATAATGCAAGGCTTTAGTTATTATTATTGTTCAAGTGAACAAAAAGCAGGCAGTTGATGTTGTAAGTATTCCCTTTAGTGTGGATTAATCATTTTTTGCCACTCCCAATCAGGGTGTCCCATTACAATGAAGTCTGGGTTTTCAGTACTTTCACGCTGATTATAAGTTAGTGGGTTAAACTCTGCATCGGTAATACTGCCGCCAGCTTGCTCAACTATAATTTGTGATGCGCCCGTATCCCACTCACCAGTAGGGCCGATTCTTAAAAAACAGTCGGCCTTTCCCTCTGCAACAATACATGCCTTTAAAGAGCATGACCCTAAAGCAACAGTAGTAAATTGGGCGTTAAGGTACTGGCTCACTGCTTCAATTTTTTGGCGGCGGCTTACTGCAACCGTTAAGTTATCGGGTGAGGCTACAAATATTTGCTTGTCGCTACCATTTTTACGCTTAAACGCCCCATTATCGGCACTCGCAAAATAGGTTACCCCTTTTGTTGGCCAATGAATAACTCCCAGTACAGGTTGGTTATTTTCAATGAGTGCTATATTTACCGCAAAGTCGCCACTTTCTAAAATAAATTCTCCGGTACCATCCATAGGATCAAGCAACCAATAACGTTGCCAATGCTGCCTGTCGGCTAATGCTGGGATCGGTGTTTCTTCTGACATAATAGGAATATTGGGTGCTAACGCCTCTAAACCAGCCACAAGCACGTCGTTAGCAGCAAGATCAGCTTTAGTAACAGGTGTGTTGTCTAGCTTTTGCTCTTTACCAATATCGCCATTTTTATAAATAGCCATAATGGCATCACCAGCACGCTCAGCCAATAATATACAAGGCTCTAGTAATTTATTCATCAATGACTCCTGATGCTAAATACTGATCTAATAATAATAAAGCAGCTACACTGCGTGCTTCGGTAAAATCGTCTTGTGTTAATAATGACCGCCAATCGGTTAATGGCCACTTAACAACGACCAGTGGCTCTGGCTCATCACCGGGCAATGTTTGTGAATACAATTGTTTAGCGACCATAATGTGCATGGTGGTATTAAAATGACTTGGCGCTATAGATACCGCTTTTAATCGTTTTAGGTAATCTGCACCAAAACCAACTTCTTCTTTAAGTTCGCGATTAGCGGCTTGCTCTGGTGTTTCACCTGGGTCAATTAACCCTTTAGGAAAACCCAGTTGATAGTCGTTAGTACCAGCGCAATATTCTCGCACTAGTAGTAATTCGTTATCTTTAGTTAACGGCACAATCATTACTGCACCTCGCCCGCCGCCACGAATTCGCTCATATTGACGTTCTTCGTTATTAGAGAATTTAAGTTCTAAAGATTCCACGGTAAATAAGCGACTTTTAGCTACAACTTTATTACTGAGGATTTGCGGTGGTATAGGGTGCTTTTTCTGTGTCATTGGCGTTAATTTGCTATCATGGCAGTTGTGCTTAATCATAAACTTTTCACAGGGAAAAGCCCATGCTAAATTGGTCAAAAATCGATACAGTTTTACTCGATATGGATGGAACATTACTCGATTTACATTACGATAGCCATTTTTGGCTTAACGTTATTCCACAACAGCACGCATTAGCAAAAAATATTAGCTTTGAAGCAGCGCAAGCTGATATTTCAAAACGCTACCAAGCCGTTAGCGGAAAAATACAATGGTACTGCTCAGATTATTGGGAGCAACAGTTAAACCTGCCTATTATGGAACTAAAGCGACAGTCTAAGCACTTAATAAAAGTGCGCGACGATGTGCCGTACTTTTTAACTGAACTTAAAAAAGCAGGTAAAGAGTTAATTTTACTTACTAACGCCCACCCTGAGTGTGTAATGCTTAAATTTGAGCAAACTGCAATTGATAACTACTTAGATGGAGTCGTATCGACTCATGAATATGGGGTAAGTAAAGAGCAGCAAAGCTTATGGCAACAGGTGCAAAGTGACTTAGGATTTAACAAAAGCCGTACGCTTTTTGTTGATGATAGTGTTCCTGTACTCAACGCTGCACGCCAATACGGTATTGAACACTTGCTTGCGGTTGCTAACCCAGACAGCCAACAACCACATAACGATATAGCCGATTACTTAAATGTTACCGACTATCGCAAGCTAATTTAATTATTTTAGCGCAAACTATTTTGTTGGATATCGTGCCTCTAAGCCTTCGTACACTAATTTTGCAAAATCTGCATGTTCGGTATTAAGGCTTTTAACAACTTCTACTAAATGCTCGTTATCTTCTTGGCCATCCCACACTTTAATGTAACTGCCATCTTTATAGCCATGATCTTGGCGGAAGAAGTTTAAGGTATTTTTACCTACATAACCTCGGTATAAATCGTCAATATTCATACCTATTTGTGCCATACAACCTGCAAAAGCAGCCGCATTAAAAGTTTTATCTGCGACAGCAGATGCCGCCAATACTTCCAGTGTTTGCTTAAAGTCATCGGCTTGATGGGCAGTGCTTAATTCTAGCTCAAGCTGTTTAGCTATTTTTTCGTAGCTGGTGATACCGTCAATTCTGAGTGACAAGCCAAAATGAAAAATATCCACTAACTCTAAAATAACTTGTTCGGTATCAGGCGTTTGTTTTTTCCACCATTTCCAACCGTAATGATCGAGCATTTCTGCACACTCAACCCAAATGGCTCTGTACCAATCAAACCCTTGGCTAAACCATTGGTCATGTACTTTGGTATTCATGGCATTTTGCATTTCTAGCATCACTACTAGTTTGTTTAAATTGGCAGACATATCAATTCCTGTCGTTTTTGATTAGCTAAATTTTCATTAGTGTAATAATACAGATAAAATGCTTGTTGTGCATTGCTGTATATTTTCATTAGCGTGCTAACTATGTTTATCTTGAAGTCGTAAACTCATGCCATGAGTTTATTAGGTCTATAAAATCTTCAAAACCACAACCACTGCTTAGGCCATTTTCTTCAAGCATTAAATCGTCGTCTTGATAAGCCATAAGATCTTCACTGTCTTGGTGCAGAGCATGGGCTTCAAATAGAGCTTCGTCTTTCGTTAAAATTAAATCTATTTCTTGGCCCTTTAGCGTTAAAGGCTCAAAGCTTGAACTCACCGATGCAATAAGCGCTTGCACCATAGCTATTTTATCTTTGCCTATTTCTTCGTTTAACCAGCGGCCAATTATGGCATGCTCGCTACTTATTTTAATGCGTAATCCGCTAATTGGATCGCGAATAAATTGATATTCCATACGTATCGCTTTTAAATCGTTAGTTGCGCAATTATATACGTAAATAGCAGCAGACGCTAAAAAGCAAAATAGCGCCAAAAGGCGCTATTTTATAAAGCTTTAATATTAATTACGTCACGATCTATAACGTGCTGCATCAATAATTGCCCAAACATATACAATAGCGGCAATTATTCCTGGCACAATTAAAAACCATAATGCCGCACCACCAAAAAATAATATAGCGAATATAAGCGCGGCAAGAATACGCCCTTGCACTAGCTGCCCCAACCCCGGGAAAAATATATTACATAATGCTGCGATTACGTTACCGCCTGAACCTTGTCCTGACATACTAACCTCTGTAGTTTATTTAATTTTTATATTTTAGCTATAGAATTACTTACACACTCTATGCCAATTTAATAAATGTTACAAATCATATAGTTGTATTTTTATCAGTTTAACGCTGTGGTGATTTTTACTAAATTGAGGTCAAATTAGCAATTTTTATTATATCTTTTTAACCTTTTCCGTTTTTGATTCGCTATCAAGCTACTAGTTTAGAACATAATTTTATGAATAGCTGTGTATAAAAACAGTATTTTATTTAGCCTAACAAAAACACCTGCTATACTGCCCGCATTATTGATTAAAAAGGCGTAACGATGGACGTTTCACAATTACTCGATGGCTTAAACGACAAACAACGCGATGCCGTTGCAGCCCCACTACAAAACATGCTGGTATTAGCAGGTGCTGGGTCTGGTAAAACACGAGTGTTGGTTCATCGTATTGCTTGGCTAATGCAAGTTGAGCAAGCCTCAGCGTATAGTATTTTTGCGGTTACCTTTACTAATAAAGCAGCTAAAGAGATGCGTACTCGCGTTGAAGAGACGCTAAAAGCGCCGGTTGGTGGTATGTGGATTGGTACTTTCCATGGTTTGTCGCACCGTATTTTACGCGCGCACCACCGTGAAGCAAAATTACCCGAAGCATTTCAAATTTTAGACTCAGACGATCAGCTACGTATGATCAAACGTTTATTAAAATCGATGAATATTGATGATAAAAAATGGCCCGCTAAACAGTTTGGTTGGTACATAAGCGCTAAAAAAGATGAAGCACTTCGCCCTAAAGATATTCAAGCCTACGATATTAACGAGCAAATGATGCTGCGCGTGTACGCGGCGTATCAAGAAGCATGCGACAGAGCAGGCTTAGTCGATTTTGCCGAAATACTACTGCGCAGCTACGAAGTACTCAAAAATAACCCTACACTACTGCGCCATTATCAACAGCGCTTTGCACACATGTTAGTAGACGAGTTTCAAGACACCAACACCATACAATACGCATGGTTAAAACTACTTGCTGGCGACTCCAATAGTATTATGATTGTTGGCGATGACGATCAGAGTATCTATGGTTGGCGCGGTGCAAAAATAGAAAACATTAAACGTTTTTTAACTGACTTTAGCGCAGAGACCATTCGTCTTGAGCAAAACTATCGCTCTACCGCCACTATATTAAAAGCCTCAAATGCCCTGATCCAAAATAACTCAGAGCGTATGGGTAAAAGCTTATGGACCGACGGTAACGAGGGCGAACCTATTTCTATTTACGCCGCATTTAACGAGCTAGACGAAGCGCGTTTTGTAAGTAGTAAACTGCGTAGTTGGTTAAATGCCGGCAATGCGCTGCAAGATGCGGCTATTTTATATAGAAGTAATGCGCAATCACGTGTACTCGAAGAAGCCATGCTACAAGAAGGCCTAAAGTATCGTATTTATGGCGGCATGCGATTCTTCGAACGCCAAGAAATTAAAGACGCCCTGTCGTACTTACGCATAATAGGTAACCGTCAAGACGATGCTGCATTTGAACGAGTAATTAATACTCCAGCTCGTGGTATTGGCGATAAAACGCTAAGCCATATACGCGACTGTGCACGCGCCGAATCGTTACCACTTTGGTATGCAGCAAAAGCAATTGTAGAGCAACAACATTTATCTGGCCGCGCTTCTGGTGCAGTGAGTAAGTTTGTCGAACTAGTAGAGCATATTGAAGATAAAATTAGCGATCTAACGCTACATGAGCAAGCTAAGTACGTTATTCAAACTTCTGGGTTAATGGCAATGTACCAAGCCGAAAAAGGTGAAAAAGGCCGTGCCCGAGTAGAAAACTTAGAAGAACTTATTAGCGCTTGCGATCAGTACGAATTGCCTGAGGAAGAAGAATATAGCTCTCCTCTACAAGGCTTTTTAGCGCATACCTCGCTTGAATCTGGTGAAGGACAAGCAGAAGAGCACGAAGACGCCGTACAAATGATGACATTGCACTCAGCTAAAGGTTTAGAATTTCCGTTAGTGTTTATGGTTGGCGTAGAGGAAGGTATGTTCCCTTCTCAACAAAGTAATGAAGAGTCTGGCCGTTTAGAAGAAGAACGCCGCCTTTGTTATGTAGGTATGACCCGCGCTATGGATAAACTATATATTAGCCATGCCGAAAGCCGTCGTTTATACGGACAAGAAAAATACCATACACCATCGCGCTTTTTACGGGAAATTCCCGAGGACTGTGTTGAAGAAATTCGTATTAAAACCCAAGTATCTCGACCACCCGCTGCAGGGCGTTTTAGCGCATCAGTTAGTCACGCTGCATTTGAAGATAGCGGCTTTAACTTGGGGCAACGTGTACTGCATGCTAAATTTGGTATTGGTACAGTACTTAATTACGAAGGTGCGGGTGCGCAATCTCGCGTACAAGTCAACTTTGATGATTTAGGTAGTAAGTGGTTAGTAACGGCATATGCAAGACTACAAGCTATATAAAAAGCAGCTCATACAACTAGAGCAACAATTAGCTGGCGCGCATCACCGCCAGCTAGTGCTTGTTACTGGCAATGATAATTGGTGCTATGAGCTGACAAACTCACTAGTACAAAATACTAATACACTTACTCTATCTAAACATTGTGCACTTAAAAATGCTCAATGGCCTGCACACATTCACCAAATATTAGGACAAGAATTTACCCACGCCATTTACGATGGCTTTAGTGGCTTATACCCCGATAAGTTGGCCGCAATTACTGGTACAGTTAGAGCTGGCGGAGTATTGTTTGTATTACTTCCTGAGCTGGGTAACCTAAATAACTGGCAAGATCCCGCATTAAAAAGTGTCCAGTCTCATGGCCACAGCAATCAATATAGTTTATTCAATCAGCGTTTCAGCTCTATTATTAAAAGCTTACCAGCCTTGCATTACAGTGAAGAATTTGGCTGCATCAATAATAATTATAACTATGTCCTGCACAGTAATATTGATTTTGAACCGCAGAAAAACTGCGTAGCACAAATAGTAAAATTAGCTCATGGACGCGCCAATAGACCGCTACTGATCAATGCAGATAGAGGCCGAGGAAAGTCAGCCGCATTAGGCCTAGCAGCCGCAAAATTAGCTGATAAAAATGTAATTATTTGCGCCACTCAATTTAGAGCAACACACAGCAGCTTTAAACACTTAGCTGCACAGCTAAATGTTAATTACGATCCATTACAAAAACAGCTTGCTAACATGCAATATATTGCGCCAGACGCTCTGTTAAATGAGCTTCCCGAGTGTGACGTACTCTTAGTAGATGAAGCTGCTGCTATCCCAGTGCCTATGTTATTAAGCATGTTAGCGCATTATCCTCGTATTGTATTTGCAAGCACCTTAGTAGGTTATGAAGGCAATGGTAGAGGCTATACAATTCGCTTTAGTCAATATATTAAAAACCACTACAAAGCTTCTAAAGTAATTACTCTTGATGAGCCATTGCGCTTTGCTAAGCACGATCCACTTGAGCAGCATATTCGCAGTTTATTAGCACTTGATGCACAGTATCAAGAGACTAATAGCAATAAATCGCAGATTCCTAAGCATAGTGAAGTAACTCAGCAACAACTCGTAACTGATGAAGCACTATTGTGCCAAGTCGTTGCTTTACTTGCACTTGCTCATTATCAAAGTAGTGTGAATGATTTACGCCAGTTGTTAGATGCGCCATCGCAACGCATATTTATCAGCAAAATAGACAAGCAATTAGTGGGTGTATGCTTAATCGCGATAGAAGGCGGTTTAAGTGAAGAACTTACTGAGCAAGTTATAAATGGTGAGCGCCGCCCACAAGGGCATTTAATGGCGCAAACACTTGCACAACTGAGCTTTAACAGTGATTTTTTAACTCATTTAAGTGCGCGAGTTGTCCGTATTGCAATTGATCCAAGCTCACATAATTGTGGCCTAGGAAAAGCATTACTGAGCTATAGCGAGTCACAAGTAAAAGAACAATGTACTTGGTTTGGTGCTAGTTTTGGTGCCACTGCACAATTGCTAAAATTTTGGCAAAGCCTAGGCTTTAATGCTGTTAAATTAGGTTACCAACGCGACAAAAGCACTGCTGAGCACGCAACTTTAGTTGTTAAATCTCTTAATGCACCACAACAAAGTTTACAGTCACTGATTAAACAGTTTCAATACGAGCTGTTTTATGGCCTATTAAGCCACTTTAAGTCATTAGAATGGCAACTGGTTAGCACATTACTGCGCTCATTTAATGATGAGGTAATAGCTTCTGATACGTTAAGGTTATTTACACAGCAACTCAGCAGTAACCGCTTTACTATTTCCCCCACTCTCTGGCGTTTAATTAGCCAAAATCCTGTTATAATTACTAGGATAGCAGCCAATCAGCAGCAACTTTTAATTCAAACAGTTTTACAACACCATACCGATGAGCAACTTATTAAAAATTTAAATCTCAGCGGCAAAAAGCAATTAGAACAACAGTTTAGAAACACAACAAACATACTCGCAAAGCAACTTTCTTCATAAAGCCATTTCACTTTTCTGCAGACGTAAAAAAGCCCGAATCGTTAAATTCGGGCTTTCTACAATTTGGGGTCGGCGCGCTACTTCGTAGCGACAACGCAGTAGAATGTCGTAAGTGCCCACAGCGGTGGAGAGTCACAGTGCAAATGCACTAAACTCATTGGCTAGTGATGATGTTTTTATGATTTGAGTGTCGGGTGTCGCTACGCTCGCCCAACCTACGCGGGAGACTTGTGTACATTATTCACCCACATTTCACTTTTCTACAGACGTAAAAAAGCCCGACTATTTCTAGTCGGGCTTTCTACAATTTGGAGCCTGGCAATGTCCTACTTTCACATAGCAAATGCTACACTATCATCGGCGCTGTTTCGTTTCACTACTGAGTTCGGCATGGGGTCAGGTGGGTCCAAAACGCTATTGTTACCAAGCAAATTAGGGCGTTAATTCGTATCACTACAAATTAACTGAATTTGGAAAATATCTGATAATATTTTTTAAGTCTTTGCGTAAATATCTACTTTAGTCATATTAACTTCTTGCTTGAACTGTCACATAAAACGCGTTTGGCGTTGTATGGTTAAGCCTCACGGGTAATTAGTACA
>NZ_JAATTW010000082.1:0-9401 GCF_013414205.1 Pseudoalteromonas sp. MIP2626 | reverse complement strand
TGTCTTTTGTGGTAAATGAACGCCGTGCGGTTTTGCCATCAATAGCGATGATATCTGCACCTGTAGTTTCAATCAGTGATGATATCCAAGATTGAAATGCCCTTTCTATTTCATTTGCTTTTAACCGACACATGACGCATAAAGTGACCACACAATAGCAATAATAATTAACGCGCCACCCCACAGCATTAGCATATTTTGCAGTAATACTGGATCACGCCTTACACGTAAGGACTTTTGATAAAAGTTAATCCGGGTTTTCATATCACAGACTCCGGCTCAGTTAATTGATAAGCCGCACCCAATGCGTAGTAATATTGCGTTTCTAATTGCTGTGCTAGGTCTAGGGTTGGTTTAAAATCAATCACTTTAACTTGTAAAAACTCAGCCAACTCTGCTCTAAGTGTTAGTGACGTCAAATCGTCACACTGTAGCTGAATACTGCGAATAGGTGGCTGCTTCAACTGGCTCTCAAAAAAGTCCATAGAACGCTGAATTTCAAGTCCAAATGCCTCTACCAACTCTTGGCTTTGATCTTTATCTGACATACCCAGTAAGCCATTTAAACGCCGAGTAAGTAATAGCTGCCCATCGCGAATAATTAAAATACGTGGCTCAAAGCTGGCATGCTGCACAATGAGCATGTGGGCGTCTTTACTCGTGCCGAGTAGAGTTACAAGAGTCATTTCCTCTGATGTCATAGTCCGTAAAAGAGGCTTTACCTGCTTAAAACTATCTATAAACGGCAATAACTGCAGCTTACTGGTAATAAACACGTTCATTTTTTTACTTTGCATCGGCAATGTAATTGGATAATCAATAAAATCAGCAACAATATTTTCAGGATCAATATCGACTAGATCTTTCGTTGTCCACGGTAGCGATTGAATGATCTCTTCATCACTTAGTGCGGGTTTTTCTATTTGTACAATTTGATAAAGAGAATGAGGAATAACTAAGTTCACTGCGCACACATCACTACTAACCTGTTGCGTACATAGCGTAATTGCAGCAGTATAGTCATGTTTTTCAGTGATCTCTACACTGTGATATTTGTGTATTTTCCAGTGTCCATACTGTTTTTTTAAACAGACTGCATTAACGGTATTAGCATATGTTGCTACACCCACAACTGTATTTTTATCTAAACTACGCTTGAACAAGGAAAACAGTGAAAACAGTTTTCTTTTCATATAGCTACTATTATTATTAGTCGATGTACTAACTGCCGTACATTTTCATTACTTTGCCAAGTGATTATCATAAACAATGTTAAATAAACTTAAAATAAATGAAAACAACCAAATACAACAAATAGATAGTGATTTATTAAAGCGCAAAAATATATTTTTAGGCGTTAAGCGCGATGATCTACTCCACCCCCTCATAAGTGGAAATAAATGGCGAAAGCTTAAATACAATTTAGCCCAGATGCAGGCGCTTAAAAAAACTGAATTACTCACTTTTGGTGGTGCTTTTTCTAATCATATTCATGCGTGTGCGGCGGCTGGCAAGTTTTTTAATATAAAAACGCACGGGATTATTCGCGGCCCAGAACTAGACCCTAACAATCCTACACTTTTGTTCACACAGCAATGTGGTATGCAGCTACACCCAATCACACGTATAGAGTACAAACAACGTAGCCAAAGCGATTATTTAACGCAGTTGCAATCGCGTTTCCCTAATGCCTATATTTTACCTGAAGGTGGGACAAATAAACTGGCGCTTGAGGGTTGTAAAGAGCTTGCCCTGAGCTTACCTAAGCACGACTACTTAGTTTGCCCCACAGGAAGCGGTGGCACCTTAGCGGGGCTTATTGAAGGCAGTTCAGTTAATACAACGGTACTGGGAATTGCGGTACTAAAACAAGCTGACTATTTACGCGATGAAATTAAAGCGCTTAGCCCTAAAGCCGCTTCACAAACTAATTGGCAATTATTATGTGATTTTCATGGTGGTGGTTATGGTAAGTTTTCTGCCGAACTTTGGCAGTTTTGCCAATACATGAAAACTGAGCACCAACTGCCATTAGAGCCTATTTATACTGGTAAAATGATGCATGCTTTGTGGCAATTAATTGCGCAGGACTACTTTGCGCCAGGCAGTAAAATTATTGCGGTTCATACGGGTGGGTTACAAGGATTAGATGGTTTAAAATACAGAGGACTTATTTAAAATTAATGAAATACGGTTTGTGTAAAATCAGGCAACAACTGCGTAAAATAAAACCCCTGCGCGGCATCTACCCCTAAAATAGTAAGCATTTGTAGCTCTTGTTTGGTTTCTACGTCACTAGCAAATACCGCTATATTTAATAACTGGCAAGCATTTACAATGTTTTTTACACAACTTTGTTGATGCGTGCTTGCCTCTATTAAGTGCACTAAATCGTAGGCTAATTTAACTCCTAAAACTTGTGGATAATTAACCAGTTGAATAATATGGTCGCTACTTTTAATACCATCAATAATAATCTGATAATTTAGCTTAGTTATTATTTTTAATACGCCTTGTAAACGTATTTGATATTTAAAAAAGTCTGCTGCATTTATTTCAAATTGTAGTTTATGCTCTATTTTAAAATCGCTTACTTGCGTTATTAGCCATTGCCAAAACGCTTTGTTAAACCAATTTTTAGGATGTAAGCTAATGCTAATAATTGCGGCTGAAGTATCTGCTAGTAATAGCTTTTTAACTTTGATGATAATTGCTTGATCAAATAAAAATGCGTCTTGATCATTATCTAGCTGATTAATGCCAGCATTAGCTAGCAGCAACTCATTAGCGCCACCGCGTACTCTAATCAACACTTCATGTTGCAAAATACGCCCACTATCGAGTTCAAATAAAGGCTGAAAATAAATTACAAATTTATTTTTTTTAATGCTTTTTATTATTTGGTTATTCGAAAATATATTTACTCGGCTATGGCTTATTCCCAAGCGATGACAATGCTGTAATGGGCTTTGCTGCGATAAAGTTAACGCAGACTTTGCTTGTTGATAAACCAGTGTTTGATTAGCACTTGCTCTGTAATTACACAGGCCTATTTTTACATTTTTTGCCGTTAAGTGTTTTTGATGCTTTTTACATATTGTTAGTGCACAAAAATTTAAGCGCTCAATGTACAGCTCTAACTTAATGATTGGAATATGCTTTATGGTTACCGCTAAGTTACCCGCACTTAATAATTTAACTGAAATATAGTTTAACGCAGGTAAGTTTTTTGCAAGTAGAATTTTAAAACTAGCTTCTAGATCAGTACTGGGATCAAAATGACAATGACACTCGATCAGGGCAAATATATTATAAGCTGCAGCCGTACTCTCACTCAAAGGGCGATCATTATCTAAAGTATTAGTAGGTGCTGTTTCTGCCTCTATTTTATGCTTTACATTACACCTTGATTTCAATGGCGCTACTAGAGTTGCTAAATGAGTAACCCAGCGAGTTGCCGCTAATATAATTAAATTTAGCAACACAACAAGATGAGCCTTAAAGCGGTTAATAAACTTAAGCTTACCCTTTTGCATAATGCACTCGCTAGTTAAATTACTAGCTAAAGTGTTGTCTAAGATCCCAATAAGCACAAGGTAATAGTAAAAGTTTAGTATTGCATTTATAGCTAATAAATAATGTTTATAAACTTCTCTAAATAACTTAAAGCGTTACGCCCCATTTAGCTCTTGTACTATAAACGCTTTATGCGGACCCGCTGCTGGGGCGCTAGTAATAGAGTGTAAAAATGCCTCAAGAGCTTTTTTTTCTTTGCTCGTTAACGATAAAGGCTGCAGTATTTTAGATGTTTGTGGTGACAAAGGATCGTTAGGATCTTTATTAAAAACAAAGCCGCCGGCATTATAAATATTTAAAACACCTGCAATAGAAGGAAACACGCCATTATGCATCCACGGCTTACTATTCATCACATTTCTTAAGCCGGGAGTTTTAAATTTGCCTATATCGGTTGCTCGCTGTATGAAGTTAACCGCCTTGATATTGGCACACATTTATCATCATTTATCTAAACTAAGCAGAGTAAGTCCTAAAAAACAAAAAACCCAGCAGTTACGCTGGGTTTAGATAATATTAAATGCCTAAATTGACACTCTATATTTATGTATTCCTCAAAACGGTATGTCGTCATCAAAATCAATGGTTGGTTCCATTGGGTTAGACGCGCCGCCTTGTGGAGCACCTTGCGGTTTAGGAGCAAAGCCACCTTGCTGTTGTGGTGCACTACTTTGCTGTGGTGCAAAACCACCTTGTGGCTGCTGATATTGGTTATTTTGCTGTGGTGCAGGAGCAGACTGTGGCTGTGCTGCTGGTGCAGACTGCTGTTGTGGAGCATAACCACCTTGCTGTTGGTTATTCTGCCCTTGGTTGTTTTGGTAACCACCACTTTGTTGGCCGCCTTGTGATTGATTATTTTGATAACCACCACTTTGCTGTCCGCCTTGAGATTGATTACCTTGGTAACCACCACTTTGTTGCCCACCTTGCTGGTCGCCACCACGGCTCCCTAACATTTGCATTTGGCCGGTAAAACCGTCAACTACAATTTCAGTCGTGTATTTTTCTTGGCCTTGTGGGTCAGTCCATTTACGTGTTTGAAGTTTACCTTCAACATAAATTTGTGAACCTTTACGGCAATATTCACCAACAATTTCTGCTAACTTGCCAAAAAATACCACACGGTGCCACTCAGTTTTATCAACCATTTGGCCAGTGTTTTTGTCTTTGTAGCTATCTGAAGTTGCTAAGGTGATATTTGCTACACCGTTGCCGTTAGGCATATAACGTACTTCAGGATCTTGTCCTAAATTACCAACCAAAATTACTTTGTTCACACCGCGTGCCATGGAACTATCTCCTATAAACGTTAGATTAAACCAGCTACTTTACGTGCTTGGTCTAGGTCAAATTCTTTATCATTAATCTTTAAGTAGCTGCGGCTTTCGTCGCGCACTACAGTTGCTTCTATTACGCCAGGTAAAGCAACTAACAGAGAAGCAAGCGACTGTGCCTGCTCTTCTGAATCTAATTTGGTCATTAAGCTAATAACTTTACTTTTGGGTGGGACTTGCATTTTCCACGCAATAATAAGCCATATTAACCCAACAAGTGCCGCTGCCGCAAACACCGCTTGCGTTGTTGTGGTTTGTGCTACATAACCGCCAAGCATACCGCCTAAAAAGGCACCTAAAAACTGGCTAGTAGAATACCCTCCCATGGCAGAGCCTTTTTGGCTTGCTGGTGCAATACGCGATACTAGCGCTGGCATGGTGGCTTCTAAAAAGTTAAATGCAACAAAATACAACAGCATACAAACAGCAATACCTACAATACTGTTAACCCATACCGACATAGCCAGCATGCTCAACATTAACAGTATAACGGAGCCAATAAATGCCTGCTTTTCTTTCTCTTTTTTAATGGCGATTATCATAATAGGCACCATTAATAAAAAAGCTAAAAATAATACTGGGATATATAAATGCCCGTGATTATCGGCCACTAAGCCATCTTTAATAAGCTGACTCGGTAACACTACAAAAATAGTAGTGAGGGTTAAATGTAGTAGTAATACACCCGCATTTAAGCGCGCTAACTGCGGGTGTTTAATTAATTTTTTAATATCGCTAAAGCTGGCGAGGGTATCGCCTTTAGGGGCTTTATTAACCGCATTAGGCACTAGCATAGTCACTATAAATATGCCGATTATAGCTAATATTGCGGTTAACCAAAATACCCCCGAAATACCCCACGAGGCAGCAACGATTGGCCCAAGTAACATAGCAAACGCAAAGCTCATGCCTATGCTCATACCAATAACGGCCATTACTTTAGGGCGTTGTTCATCGCGGCTTAAATCGGAAGCAAATGCCAGTAATGCACTGGCTATAGCGCCCATGCCTTGTAGCGCACGCCCAACTGTAACCATTTGAATTGAATCGGCTAATGCAGCTATTACCGAACCCAGCGCAAACATTAGTAAGCCGCCAACAATAACCTTTTTACGGCCAATTTTATCAGACAGTCGGCCCATAGGTATTTGCAACACCGCTTGGGTTAACCCATACGCGCCAATAGCAAAGCCTATCCAGATAGGCGAAAAGCCCTCCAATGATTGGCCATAAATAGCTAATACAGGCATCAGCATAAATAAGCCGAGCATTCTAAATGCAAACACACTAGCTAGCGATATGGCAGCGCGTTTTTCTCGTGAATTAAGTGAAGATGCGGTCATTATTTGCGTGATCTTACTGTGTGGAAAATTTAGGCTGAGATTCTACCATAAGCTTACTAATAATTAATCGTCATAAGTAAGGATTTTTCATTGATCATAGATTAATAATGTTACGTATTATGCGATACTGGACAAATAATTTTGGTAATAGACGAGATAGCATGGAAAACATTGAAGTCCGAGGCGCCCGCACGCACAATTTAAAAGACATCAGCCTAACCATCCCACGTGATAAGTTAATTGTTATTACTGGCCTATCTGGTTCGGGTAAGTCTTCGCTTGCATTTGATACTTTGTATGCAGAGGGGCAGCGTCGTTATGTTGAATCACTTTCTGCGTATGCAAGGCAGTTTTTATCACTGATGGAAAAACCCGATGTAGATCATATTGAAGGTCTTTCTCCGGCTATTTCTATTGAGCAAAAGTCAACATCGCACAACCCGCGTTCGACTGTGGGTACGATTACCGAAATTTATGACTATTTACGTTTAATGTTTGCCCGCGTGGGCGAACCGCGTTGCCCAACTCACGACCTACCGTTAGCCGCACAAACTATTAGCCAAATGGTCGATACTGTTTTAGCTCTGCCTGAGGGCAGTAAACTCATGTTGCTTGCACCGGTAATAAAAGAGCGTAAAGGTGAGCATGTTAAGCTCCTTGAGCAATTGGCGAGCCAAGGCTACATTCGTGCCCGTATTGATGGCGAAGTATGTGACCTATCGGATCCACCGCCACTTGATCTACATAAAAAACATACTATAGAAGTAGTTGTAGACCGCTTTAAAGTAAAAGATGGCCAACAACAGCGTTTAGCTGAGTCATTTGAAGCTGCATTAGAAATGTCGGGTGGCGTGGCTAACATAGCTTATATGGATGACAGCAGCGCAGAAGAAATGCTGTTTTCGGCTAATTTTGCCTGCCCTACTTGTGGCTATGCCATGACCGAGTTAGAGCCAAGATTGTTTTCGTTTAACAATCCAGCCGGAGCATGCCAAAGCTGTGACGGCCTAGGCGTACGCCAATATTTTGATCCAAACCGCGTAGTACAAAACCCTGAACTAAGCTTGGCCGGTGGCGCAATTAAAGGCTGGGATAAACGCAGTTTTTATTATTACCAAATGCTACAAGCCGTTGCGCAGCATTATAATTTTGATTTAGATGTGCCATATCAGGATTTAGATAAAGCCTCGCAAAAAATTATTTTAGAAGGCTCAGACACTACTAAAATAGCCTTTAGCTACCGTAACGACCGCGGCGATTTAATTACCCGTAATCACGAGTTTGAAGGGGTACTTAATAATATGTACCGTCGCTACCGTGAAACTGAATCAAACTCGGTACGTGAAGAACTAGCAAAGTATCAAACCAGCCAGGCCTGCCCTAGCTGTCATGGCTCGCGTTTACGCCAAGAGTCGCGCCATGTATTTATTGGCCAAACTAACTTACCCACTATTACTCATATGAGTATTGGTGAAGCAATGGACTTTTTTGAAGGGTTAAAACTAACCGGACAAAGAGGCCAAATAGCTGAAAAAATATTAAAAGAAATTCGCGACCGTTTATCGTTTTTAATTAACGTGGGTTTAAACTACCTCTCACTCGATAGAAGTGCCGATACGCTTTCGGGCGGTGAAGCACAACGCATTCGCCTTGCAAGCCAAATTGGCGCAGGCCTAGTGGGTGTTATGTATGTACTGGATGAGCCATCAATTGGTTTGCATCAGCGCGATAACGACCGATTATTAAAAACATTAGTGCATTTACGCGATTTAGGTAATACCGTTATTGTGGTTGAGCACGACGAAGATGCTATTCGCGCAGCCGATCACATTATTGATATTGGCCCAGGTGCTGGTGTGCATGGCGGGCATATTATTGCCCAAGGTACTCGCGACGATATTTTAGCCTGTAAAGAGTCGGTTACTGGGCAGTTTTTATCCGGCGTACGTAGAATAGAAATACCTAAATTACGCCACCCCACTAACGACAAATGGCTGGAGTTATTTGGCGCTACTGGTAACAACTTAAAAAATGTTGATTTAAAAATTCCATTTGGCTTAATGACCTGTGTAACAGGTGTGTCTGGCTCGGGCAAGTCTACGCTCATAAACGACACCTTATTTAAGCTTGCGCATACTGAATTAAATGGCGCAACAACTGCCGAAGCTGCTGCGTATAAATCAATTTCAGGGCTTGAGCATTTTGATAAAGTGATCGACATTGATCAAAGCCCCATTGGCCGCACACCACGCTCTAACCCGGCTACTTATACTGGTATTTTTACTGGTATTCGTGAATTATTTGCCGGTACGCAAGAGTCGCGCTCTCGTGGTTATAAAGTAGGTCGCTTTAGCTTTAACGTTAAAGGCGGACGCTGTGAAGCTTGCCAAGGCGATGGCGTAATTAAGGTAGAAATGCACTTTTTACCTGATGTGTACGTGCCGTGCGACGTATGTAAGGGTAAACGATATAATCGCGAAACCCTTGAAGTACTGTATAAGGGTAAAAATATTCATCAAGTACTCGACATGACAGTGGAAGATGCCCACGACTACTTTGATAAAATACCGGCCATTGCACGCAAACTTAAAACCCTGATGGACGTAGGTTTATCGTACATTCGTTTAGGCCAAGCAGCTACAACGCTTTCGGGCGGTGAAGCACAGCGAGTTAAATTAGCCCGCGAGCTGTCAAAACGCGATACCGGTAAAACGCTATACATACTTGATGAACCAACAACAGGCTTACACTTTGCCGATATTGAACAGCTGCTTGTTGTACTTCATCGCTTGCGCGATCACGGTAATACTATTGTTGTTATTGAGCATAACCTCGATGTTATTAAAACCGCAGATTGGGTTATCGATTTAGGCCCTGAAGGCGGAGCTGGCGGTGGTGAAATACTCATTGCAGGTACACCTGAGCAAGTAGCCGAGTGTGAGCGCTCGCATACTGGCCGTTATTTAAAAGAACTGCTTAAATAACGAGTGCAGCTTAGCTGGGTAGCTATTCATTTTTTTGTGTATTTGGTGGTTAACTTCTTTTATTAACCGCCAAATATACTAATAAAACATCGAGTAGGGTGAGGCTTTTGCCTCATCCCTCTCACAGAACCGTACGTACGGGCCTCGTATACGGCTCCTGTATT
>NZ_JAATTW010000081.1:0-9487 GCF_013414205.1 Pseudoalteromonas sp. MIP2626 | reverse complement strand
AGATTTAAATGGTTTAAAAAGCAATTCTGGGTTAAAAAAACATTTTGGTCTGACGGATATTTTGTTTGCTCTGTTGGAAATGCGGCTGCTGATACAATTCGAAAATACATTCAAGAGCAGGGCTAACTATTCCGATTCATCCCATCGACGCCGCTTCGCGTCGATCAATGGGTTTTCTCGGAAAATTTCGATAAAATCGCACCTACAAGTAAATCCAAGTACCAAGCTTGATAGGGCGTATTGACCTTGATACGACCCTAGTGCGGTTTACTTTATCGGGGTCGTATCATCTATCTAAAAGCTAAAGCCCGACACCTAAAAGCTGCTCTTTTGCTAAACCTTACCCTCTAACTTTTGCTGCTCTGCGTGTGATGAGCTTACAAGCTGTTTAAAGTAATCGCTTTGTGCTGCGCTCAGTGGCATTTTTTTCCATTGTGCAGTGAGCTCAGTGGCGCGCTGCCCTACCCAATCACTGTGATCCTGATTATTAGCGACAAGCTGCGTCAACATAAGCCCCGACGGAGTTAGCTCTGGCTGTTGTAATAATGGCTTGTAGTGTTGTATCGCCTCACTGTAGCCGCTACCAGCTTGATCAAGTAACTCTGCTATAGCATCTAGCTCTGCAAATAGCTGTTCGCTCCAAGCACTGCGACTAAGATCACCATTAGCAGTTTCTAGCAGTAAATCAGGGCATCGCCCCTGCTCGGTCACACGGGTATGATTGCGTGCCAAGCGCTGTTGTTCTTGCTCGCCAATTTCTGGGCTATCTTGTAATAAGCAAAACAGTAAAAATGTATCTAAAAAGCGAATTTGAGTGTCATCAATACCTAGCGCCAACATGGGGTTAATATCGAGATTACGTACTTCTATGTATTCAACCCCGCGATCGTTCATAGCCTGCAGTGGTGTTTCACCCGCGTGAGTAACACGTTTAGGGCGAATATCGCTGTAGTATTCGTTTTCAATTTGTAAAATATTATCGTTTAGCTGACGTTTTTCACCATTTACCTCAACCCCTATACGCGTATAAGGTGCATGTGGCGTGTGAAGCGCTTGTGTTAAATCGCGGCTATATTCAGCTAAGTTATTGGTACTTACATTTAAACTCGCTTGGGCATCGTTTTGATAGCCAAAACCACTCATTCGCAACGAAGTTGCATAAGGCATATAAAGCGTATCGCTGCCCAAACTGGCTAACTGATGCGCGCGGCCATCAACAAACGAGCGGCTTAACGCAGGAGATGCACCAAATAAATAAAGCAATAACCAACCATAGCGACGAAAGTTACGGATCAGCGCAAAATACTGAGCAGAACGAAAATCAGCAAGCGAGTCTTGGTTACCCTGTAGAGTTTGATACCCCTGCCAAAAGCTATCCGGTAATGAAAAATTAAAATGAATACCCGCAATACTTTGCATAATACGCCCGTAGCGCATATCTAGCCCACGACGATAAGTGTGCTTCATTTGTCCTTGCACCGAGCTACCATATTGAGCAATAGGCACACTATCATTACCTTGAAGCGCACACGGCATACTTGCTGGCCATATATTTTGCGCGGTTAGTTCAGTGGCAGTATAACGGTGCAATTGTTGTAAAAAGTCGAGTGTGTCATCAATACTTTCAACTGCTGGGGTAATAAACTCCAATAACGACTCTGAGTAATCTGTAGTGATATGAGGATGAGTTAGCGCCGAGCCTAAATTATAAGGATGAGGGTTTTGTGCCAACAAACCATCTGTAGTTACTCGTAAAGCTTCCTTTTCGATACCCCTTTTAATATGTGCCAATGGTTGGATCAAATCAGCATTGGCTAACTGTGTTAGGCGTGGAGTTAGGGATAACGTCATAAAAACCTCTGTAATAATTCAGTTAATCAGGAAGTTTCCCTGATCCTTTTTACTTGTGCTGCTTTCGCGCCTTAACCTAGGCATACGATGACTGTGCTAGTAAAAATAAGTAGAGCATTATATTTCTTATGCATTAATAAATAATCCCCTCATTGTGTAAATGACTTTTACTAAGTGGTAATAGTGCCAAAGGCGAAGTGCAAATTTAAAAAGCAATCTAAAAGGTTAAAAACTAAAGCGGCTAAGTTGACCCAAAACTCTCACTGTAAATATTAAACCTAAAGCGCGAGCTAAAATGACATCTAAAAATGGCCCTTTAACACCGAGCTTGGCAAGTTTTTAGCAGATTACTAATACCTGCTATTTATAACGCTGGCCCTCCCTATTTAATGAGAATAATGCTACAATATCAAAAGCTAAAAACATTTTTGTGTAAACAAACCCATGTTTATTATCGCTTATTATTTTACCTATTAAAAAATGAAAACCAGTTCATACTTAGCAGCAGAGTAACTACTATCCCATGCTCTAGTGCATAACTTACAATAACGACCTAACCCAGCCCTTAGCTACAAATGAGAATAATATATGTTTTTGATTGATCAAATAATATTGTTAGCCGCGGTATTAATTTTACTGGGTATTGTATCCAGTAAATTATCAGCTCGTCTCGGTTTGCCTGTACTGGTAATGTTTTTAATGGTCGGTATGCTCGCTGGTGAAGATGGCCCCGGAGGCATATTTTTTGACAATGCAGCAGCGGCGCATTCTTTAGGTACGCTCGCATTAGCAATGATATTATTTGATGGCGGTTTGCAAACGCCCTTAAAAGCGATAAAAAAAGTCTGGAAACCCGCCTCCGTGTTGGCCACCCTTGGGGTACTAATTACCAGCGCAGTAACTGGAGTTGCTGCCGCATACATGCTTGATATTCCTTTGCTACAAGGCTTATTGTTTGGCGCTATTGTAGGCTCAACCGATGCCGCAGCCGTATTTGCGCTACTGCGTAATGCCGGTATTCATTTAAACACCAAACTAAAAGCCACCCTCGAAATAGAAAGTGCCTCAAACGACCCCATGGCAATATTTTTAACCGTAGGCTTACTAGAGGTTCTGGTAAACGACATGAAGCTAGGCACAGGCCTATTACTCATGTTTGTATCACAAATGGGCTTAGGCGCATTAGTCGGCTTAGCCGTGGGTTGGAGCTCTGTTAAATTAATTAATAAAATTCAATTAGTTGCTACCGGTTTGTATCCGGTATTGGTTGCTGCGTGTGGTTTACTCTCATTTGGTATTACCGCAAACATTGGTGGTAGCGGGTTTTTAGCGGTATTTATTACCGGTGTGGTTATTGGCAACAGCCGTTTTGTGTTTCAGCGCAGTACGTTTTTATTCCACGACGGGTTAGCTTGGTTAGGTCAAATTACCATGTTCGTGGTGTTGGGCTTATTAATAAACCCAACCTCGTTATTAGATGTGTGGTTTGAGGGACTGATCATTGCATTAGTGCTTATATTTATTGCTCGCCCTTTGGCGGTTATTCCGGTGTTAGCGCTATTTGGTTTTAAAGCGCGTGAAATCACCTTAGTGTCTTGGGTTGGGCTACGCGGCTCAGTCCCTATTATTTTAGCAATATTTCCTCTTATGTTTGGCCTGCCTGGCGCCGAACTCATATTTAACGTAGTATTTTTTGTGGTGTTAATTTCAGCCACACTGCAAGGCTCAACGCTTGCTTTAATGGCCCGCAAACTAAAGCTTACTTTACCACCGCCAGTGACTCCCGCAGCCACGTTAGAGATCACTGCTTTAGGCGATGTTGACGCCGATATTGTTGAATACACCATAGGCAAAATGTCACGCGCTGTTGGCCGTCGTTTATCGCAATTAGCACTACCCGATAGCACAGTAATGGCAATGATCAGTCGTAATAATAATATTATTGCCCCGCGCGGCTCTACGTTATTACAGGCAGACGATCAGCTATTTATGGTACTAAAACCGCATACCCGCGAGTTTGTTGACTGTGTTTTTTCAAGCACGATTGATCAAGATATTACCGAGCTTTCGGCAAAAGAGCTAAGAGTTAAAGGCAATACCAGCGTAGCCAGCATAGCCTATTCTTACGATATTCATATTGCTGCTGAACCAAACGATACGCTAGAGCAAGTACTAAAAACCTCGCTAAACAGCTTACCTAAGGTAGATGACTTTATTGAACTTGATGACGTAAAACTCACTATTTGTGAAATGGTTGGCGACCGTATTATTACCGTTGGTATTATAATTACCCTAGATGAAAGCCTAGAAGAATAAAGAGCTTACCATGGCTTTTAAGTAGTAAATTACATTTAATACAGCTATTAGCTAACAGCCTTACACGGCTGTTAGCTTTAAAAGCGCAACGTTAAGGTTGTAGTAACAGTGAGGTAAGTCGTTGCAACCCTTTACCTTTATTAGTTATTTTCCAGGCAATAAATAGATCTTGGCAAGGTCGTTGCTCGGTTAGCTTTACCTCCACTAACTGCCCCGACCCTATATACTGCTCAATTAAACGCTTGGGTAAATAACCAATACCTATACCGGCAATAATAGCCGCAATTTTTTGCGCAACAGAGCTAACAAAAAAGCGCTGGGTGCCCTCTATTATATTTGCCGACCATGGAATTTCTTGCTCTGCAGAGTCGTGTACTATCACACTGCGGTACTGAGCAAGGCTACTCATATCGAGTGGTTGCTGCTGCGTTGCTAACGGGTGCGTGCTATTTACCACAAGTACACTTTGATACTCATCTATTTTAACCGCGCGAATGCCTTTTTGGTTCGGCACTGGCGACGGTGCGCCAATAACTAAATCAACTTTGTCTTCAATCAGTACTTCCCAGCTGCCGTTCATTACCTGTTCTTGTACATCTATTTCAATATTTTCATGCTCTGCTAAAAACTGCTCTATACTGGTAAATATCGGTTTTATATCAATAATCGAGTCAAAAGCAATACGAATTTTTGGCTCCCAGCCATTCGCAATTGTTTGTGTTTGCTCCGACAATGAATTAATCGCCAAAAGCAACTTGCACCCCTCGGTCAGTAAATGTTTGCCCGCAGGAGTTAGCACAGCACGACGTCCCTGACGCTGAAACAAAGTCACGTTTAATTGCTCTTCTAGTTTTTGTACTATGTAGGACAGCGCCGAAGGTACTTTATTTAATTGCTCTGCGGCTGCCGCATAACTGCCACGATGCTCAATAGCGTCAAGCACCAGTAACGCTTCAATACTAATAGGAGGTGTACTCATGGTTTTTTTCATCCAAATAACAACTATTCAAATTATTTGAACATATCAAGCAAATAATAGGCATTATTTAATTACAAAACAACAACTACAATGGCTACATACTCAATTAAACATACTTACTTAACATCAACAAGGGTAAAAATTATGACTATTAAAAATATTGCTAACGTTATCACTAAAACTGAACAATCACTGGCTACAGTACCACTGCGCGTTATTGCAGGTATTATTTTTGCCGCTCACGGGGCGCAAAAATTATTTGCATGGTTTGGTGGTTATGGCTTAGAAGGCACAGGACAATGGATGGAATCAATTGGCCTAGCACCAGGGTTTTTAATGGCCTTAATGGCAGGTAGTGCAGAATTTTTTGGTGGCTTATTTTTAATTGTTGGCCTACTAACAAGACCTGCTAGCTTTGTACTGGCTATTACTATGGTTGTGGCTATATTTACCACTCACATTGATAACGGCTTATTTATGAGCAACAACGGTTACGAATTTGGCCTAGCGCTATTAGCAATCACACTGGCTTTAGTTATCCAAGGTGGCGGTAAATTCTCACTTGATAACGTAATTAACCGTAACTTAAACAAAGCGTAATATTAGTTATTTAAAACACACACCGCATAGCTATGCGGTGTGTGTTTATGCATTTACAGCACATTAAGGAGTTAATAATGGGATTAATCGTAGACGGAAAATGGGTTGACCAATGGTACGACACAAAAAAATCGGGTGGTAGGTTTGAGCGCCAAGCAAGCCGCTTTACCCAACAAATTTCAAACGCCGCCGATAGCCAATTTAAACCCGAAGCGGGACGTTACCATTTATATGTGTCGCTAGCTTGCCCATGGGCACACCGCACCATGATAATGCGTAAATTAAAGCAACTCGAAAACGTAATTACACTTAGCGTAGTAAAGCCCGAAATGCTCGAAAATGGCTGGGAATTTGGTGAGCACGGCGATCCGCTTTATAACCTAGATTACGCCTACCAATTGTATTTAAAAGCCGATGCCAATTACGAAGGCCGCGCCACTATTCCTATTTTATGGGATAAAAAAACCCATACCATAGTTAATAACGAATCATCGGACATCATGCGTATTTTAAATACCGCGTTTAACGAGCTAACCGGCAACACCGACGACTACTACCCGCAAGCACTACAAGCAGAAATCGACAGCGTAAACGAGCGCATTTACAACACGGTAAATAACGGCGTATATAAAGCAGGCTTTGCCACCACGCAAAGTGCTTATAACAGCGCTTACCATGCATTATTCGAAAGCCTAGACTGGTTAGAGCAACGCCTAGCTACACAGCGCTACTTAGTTGGTGAGCAAATTACCGAGGCCGACTGGCGCTTATTTACTACTTTAGTGCGCTTTGACGCTGTGTATCATGGCCACTTTAAGTGTAATCAGCAAAAAATTAGTGAATACCCTAACCTATATAACTATGTCACTGAGCTGTACCAAGTACCAGGCATTAAAGACACTGTTGACTTGGAATACACCAAAATACACTACTACGCCAGCCACAAAACTATTAACCCCACCGGCGTAGTACCACTAGGGCCTAAAACACAATTTGAGCAACCGCACGATCGCGACCGCCAATATTAATAAATTTGCTAGCTGTGGGCGCTATCAACCCTAGCGCTACTCATTCACCCTCATTGCCTGCTCTTTGTGCACAAGTATTTAAGCCCATTTATTCACAAAGAGGAGGTGAGGCGCTGCGCTTTTAGAGGAATAACAATGCCAAGAACGATATATTTTATGTCTACTCATTTACCCTCATTGTCTGCTCTTTGTGCAAATTGTTGTAGGCGAGGCTTTATGCCGCGCATTTTATATTAAAAACCTATTCACAAAAAGGGTATGAAGCGCTGTGCTTTTAGAGAAATAACAACGCCAAAAACGATGTGTTTTTTGTCTACTCATTTACTCCTCATTTTATTCTCTTTGTGCAAATTGTTGTAGGCGAGGCTTTATGCCGCGCATTTTATATTAAAAGCCTATTCACAAAAAGGGTATGAAGCGCTGCACTTTAGAGAAATAAATAACAATCCACGGTCAGTTTCCAGTTAGCCCTCAGCTCGTAGCTTTTATTTACTAACAAATATAATGATGTAACATTAAACCCATATTGCGCAGAACGAGCTAATAAATGAAACTAGGACGAAATGATCCCTGCCCATGTGGCAGTGGCAAAAAGCACAAACATTGTTGTATGAACACTGTATCTACTAAACAGCATGCACAAATATTTGATGACATAACGCAAACTTTAGCCATGAATCCAGAGTTAAGTTTAGATGAGCTAAACCTTGTCGCAGAACAAACAATAGCTGCGCGAAACAACCAAGCCGATAGTGATTTTTGCGGGCTTTGCCCAACGCAAATATCTAATTGGCTCTATGCCCCGTTCAACGAATTAACAAAAGTTACTTTTAATACTCCAGCAGATTTATCAAGTAGCCCAGTGATGAGCTATTTAGCATTAATTTTTACTGAAGCCATGCAACAAGGCGGCTCAATTAAAGCAACGGCTAAAGGCAATTTACCTGCTAAATTAGTCAAACAAGCCTCTGAGCTACTACCTAACTTTGCTGTTTCTAAATACCCCATCCATATCAGTATTATTGAATTTGCAGGCAGTAACGAAGATAAGTTTAACGCCCTACACTACACGCGTACTTTGGCTGATGTTGCCGGTATTATTTACTATAAAAGTGGCCATTTTCATATTAAAAAATCGGTGCAAAAGCTGTATCAAACCCAGGGGATTAATGCTTTTTACCTCCCTATGCTCGAAGCCGCCATCATGCAATACAATTGGCGTTACTTCGACAGCTTTACCGATAGCGTGGATCTGCGCGCATTTTGGCTATTTATGCTGTGGCGACTACAAAAACATGCCTCGGTCGAGCAACTAATTGACGAAGTCATTACCGCATTCCCAGCGTTACTTAGTCACGCTCCAGCGTCTCAATACTCAAGTCCGAGTGAGCTATTAGGCAGACTGATTGAATCTCGATTCATCAATCGCTTTTTAGAATTTTGGGGATTTGTTAGCATCGATCCAAAGCGTAGGGGAAATGCCAATATACAGCCATTGCTAACGCAAACCTTTCAGTTTGCAATTTAGTACCACACATACAATTATTATTCGCCTCACACAATGAGGCGAATAGTATAGCTAATTGCCTCATTACTGATTTTTACGGCAACATCTAAAAACAGGTCACTATCAATTAACATTTCATTTTCAGAGCCTATATCAAGAGTTATCGCACCTATCTTCTGCGTATGACCAATAAACACGTCTAACCTATTTTGTTTAATACCACTGCTCATCGTTCACCTCTTTATTATTGTGGTGCGACGCGTCATCACTAACAAGGCTAAACGACAATCCCAAGTACTCCATCACTTTAAGCACATTAAAAAACTGCACATTAACATCACCTTTTTCTATTTTTATCAGCGTAGGCTTCGAAATGTTTAGTGCTTGCGATACATCAACTAGCGTAAGCTTCATACCGGTTCGCTTTGAAGTGATCGCTTCAGCGAGTAACACTGACGAAAATGACTTAGATAAATCAGGCATTTCAGTGTGTTTAACCACTCTTCCAAGTGTTTTTTTTACAGGGGGGTTACTCATTAAAGGTCAACTACAGTTTACTTATATGCTTTATATTAGAATACAGCTATTAAAAGTCAAATTAAGTTTACTTTTAGTTGTAATTAATCAGGCAGGAAACCATAAGTAACCTAAAGTTTACTTATGACTCATTTGAATTAGTTTTAGACCCTTAAGTAAAGTATAGATTACCGTAGGCGTTGAGCTTGCTGACGCGAAAAGCGCAGCTTTTAAATTGTAGGCAGGAGTTTACCTCGCGCTTGGGCTTTTAAATTGCAAATTTGAGTTATATGTCGCGTTGGCGACAGCAGTTAAAGCTTTATGTTATTTAACACTTGATTGCAATATAACTTAAATACATCAAATGCTTGCTGCCAATTAAGGCTATTATTCCCATAAACCATAGGTACTACATATTTGTTAAAGCGTTCTTCATATAATGTATTGGTTTGTAGTAAGCTTAAGCCAAACTTCAGTTCAGCAATCGGACTTTTCATAAATTCAGCGTGTTGGTTTGAGTAACGCGTTAAGTCTTCCGCAATAACTTTACTTACCAAAGACATTACGCCAGAAGCACTCGCAAGCCCAGCTTGTTGAATATAATACGTATCTTGACATCCTCCCCCACCTCGCTTCGCGCCCGACAAGTCGGGAAAGGAGGGGGATTCCTGTTTCATAGCGTATCGCTTT
>NZ_JAATTW010000080.1:0-9531 GCF_013414205.1 Pseudoalteromonas sp. MIP2626 | reverse complement strand
TATCGGCGATTAGCGCAGTTTGGTAGCGCACTTGGTTTGGGTCCAAGGGGTCGCAGGTTCAAATCCTGCATCGCCGACCATTTTCTTTATTAACAATAATAAATGAAAATGGTTTTGATATTACACGCACTACTCACTTCAAAATCAGTATTATCGAGCACTTTGTTAAAGCAGAGATTGTTAATATTCGAAAATAAATAATAAAAACTCACTAATAAACTATTTTAGAACTTATAAACTATAATTTTATACTTTTGATTAGCTGCTAAATTAGCCTGTTTTTTATTCGCTTGATTACTAATAACACAATTGTGCTTCAAAAAATTGTTTCCTACACTCGACTATCATCAATATTACGTTATAATGCCGCGTCTATTATTTTAATATAGTGCCCGCAGGGCAGAGCAGCAATGGTATCTGGTGGTAGCGACGAATGTTTTTAAGCCACAAAGGTTTAAATTTTATCAAGACTCCTAAAGATGACTTTGTGTGTAAAGAAGGCGAACAGTCGCCAAAATTGAAGATTGAGGTAAATCATGCAAGTTTCTGTTGAGACGACCCAAGGCCTTGAGCGCCGTCTGACCATCACCGTTCCTGCAGAGAACGTTGAGAATGAAGTAAAAAAACGCTTACAACAACTGTCAAAAACGCAGCGTATTGATGGCTTCCGTGCTGGTAAAGTTCCAGCATCAGTAATTAACAAGCGTTTTGGACCAGCAGTTCGTCAAGAAGTTGCTGGCGAAGTAATGCAACGTAATTTCTATGAAGCAATTGTTTCAGAAAAAATTAACCCAGCTGGCGCACCAACATTTGCTCCAAAAGCACTTGAAGCTGGTAAAGATTTAGAGTTTTCGGCTACGTTTGAAGTTTACCCTGAAGTTGAAGTTCAAGGTTTAGACAAAATTACAGTTGAAAAACCAGCCGTAACAGTAACTGACGAAGATTTAGCTAACATGCTAGAAACACTTCGTAAGCAACACGCAGACTGGGCTGAAGTTGATACAGCTGCTGGCGAAAACGACCGTGTAACGGTTGATTTTGTAGGTACTATCGACGGTGAAGTATTTGAAGGCGGCAAAGCTGAAGACTTCCCATTAGAACTTGGCCAAGGTCGTATGATCCCAGGTTTTGAAGATAATATCGTAGGTAAAAAAGCAGGCGAAGAAGCAATTGCTGACGTAACTTTCCCTGATGATTACCATGCTGAAAACTTAAAAGGTAAAGCGGCTCAATTCACTATCACAGTGAAAAAAGTTGAAGCGCAAGAGTTACCTGAATTAAGCGAAGAATTTGCAACTAAATTCGGTGTTACGGAAGGTGGTGTTGACGCGCTTAAAGTTGAAGTTAAAAAGAACATGACACGTGAGCTAGACCAAGCGGTTAAAGCTAACGTTAAAGATCAAGCTATTAAAGGTCTTTTAGTGAACAACGAAATTGAAGTGCCTAAAGCACTAGTTGATCAAGAAGTTGACGCATTACGTCAGCAAGCTGCTCAACGTTTTGGTGGCGATGCGCAAAACATGCCTGAGCTTCCTGCTGAATTGTTCCATGAGCAAGCAGTAACACGTGTTAAAACTGGCCTTTTATTAGGTGAAGTGATTAAAGCTAACGAGATTAAAGTTGACGACGCTAAAGTTGAAGCATTAATCGCAACGGTAGCTTCTGCATACGAAGATCCAACTGAAGTAGTAGAATACTACAAAGCGAATGATCAACTTATGCAGCAAATGCGTAATGTAGCAATGGAAGAGCAAGCTGTTGAGGCTATCTTAGCTAAAGCAACTGTGACTGACGTTGAAACAGCATTTGACGACATCATGAATCCACAGCAAGGTGCTTAATAAGTCATTGACTTAAGTGCTCGCTAACGATTAAATGGCTCGTGTTACTCTGTTTATGCAGTGTGCTCGGGCCATTTTAGTTTGTGGTTCTTAATTTGCGAAAAATGATAACTATGCTTTTCTTTAATAAGGACAAGTATAAGCGCATAAGGAATTAAATAAGTATGAATATTGGTATTACAGATCCCCTAAACGCATTGGTCCCTATGGTTGTTGAACAAACACCTAAAGGCGAGCGCTCGTATGACATTTATTCGAGATTATTAAAAGAGCGTATTATCTTTTTAACGGGTCCTGTTGAAGACAACATGGCAAACCTGATTTTAGCGCAAATGTTGTTCTTAGAATCAGAAAACCCAGATAAAGATATCTTTTTATATATAAACTCACCAGGTGGTTCGGTTACTGCGGGTATGGCAATTTACGACACAATGAACTTCATTAAACCAGATGTAAGTACAATTTGTGTAGGTCAAGCTGCTAGCATGGGTGCTTTTTTACTTACCGCTGGGGCAAAGGGCAAACGTTTTTGCCTACCGAACTCACGCGTAATGATCCACCAACCATTAGGTGGTTTCCAAGGTCAAGCATCTGACTTTGAAATACATGCCAAAGAAATCCTGTCTATTAAAGACAAGCTAAACCGCTTAATGGCTGAGCATACAGGCCAACCATTAGACGTGATTTCTAAAGACACTGATCGTGATAACTTTATGAGTGCTGATCAAGCTGTAGATTACGGCATTGTAGACTCAGTATTTAAAAATCGCGCTAGCAAGTAAGCGTTTGGCAAACAGCTAGGCTGTTTGCCACTTTGAGTTACTATGCGAAAAAATTAAATTTTGGTATAGTTAAAACGTATTGAAATAGCCATCGACCAATTTGGTGGCCAACGTATAAAATGAGGTAGCTGAATGTCTGACACTCCTACAGACGGCGACAAAAGTAGTAAATTGTTATACTGTTCTTTTTGCGGCAAAAGCCAACATGAAGTACGCAAATTAATTGCAGGCCCTTCAGTATATGTTTGTGATGAATGTGTAGAGTTGTGTAACGATATTATCAGAGAAGAAATAAAAGACATTGCGCCTAAGCACGATGCCTCTGACAAACTACCTGTACCAAAAGAAATTCGTAAACACTTAGACGACTATGTTATTGGCCAAGACCATGCTAAAAAAGTATTGTCTGTAGCGGTATACAACCATTACAAACGCCTACGTAATCAGTCGACTAAGCAAGATATTGAACTAAGTAAAAGTAATATTTTATTAATTGGTCCTACAGGTAGTGGTAAAACATTACTAGCAGAAACGTTAGCACGCTTATTAGATGTGCCGTTTACTATGGCCGATGCAACCACATTAACCGAAGCGGGTTATGTGGGTGAAGATGTTGAAAATATCATTCAAAAGCTGTTACAAAAATGCGATTACGATGTAGAAAAAGCACAACGTGGTATTGTTTACATAGATGAAATTGATAAAATTTCTCGTAAATCAGACAACCCGTCAATTACGCGTGATGTATCAGGCGAAGGCGTGCAACAAGCACTACTTAAACTGATAGAAGGCACCATAGCTTCGGTTCCACCACAAGGTGGCCGTAAGCACCCACAGCAAGAGTTTTTACAAGTAGATACGTCTAAAATCTTGTTTATTTGTGGTGGCGCATTCTCAGGTCTTGATAAAGTGATTGAGCAACGTAGCCATAAAAATACCGGTATTGGTTTTGGTGTTGATGTTAAAGAGTCTGCAGCGAGCCGCTCTTTAAGTGATACATTTAAAGACGTAGAGCCAGAGGATTTAGTTAAGTACGGCTTGATCCCTGAGTTTATCGGCCGTTTACCGGTAGTTGCTACATTAACTGAACTTGATGAAGCTGCACTAATACAAATTTTAAGTGAGCCTAAAAACGCCATTACTAAACAGTTTTCAGTATTGTTTGGTATGGAAGATGTTGAGCTTGAGTTTCGCGATGATGCCTTAGCTGCAATTGCCCACAAAGCAATGGAGCGTAAAACAGGTGCTCGTGGTTTGCGTTCAATCGTTGAAGGTGTATTACTTGATACTATGTATGAGCTACCTTCTATGGATAATGTAAGCAAAGTGGTTATAGATGAAACCGTAATTAAAGGTGAATCAGACCCAATTTTGATTTATGAAAATAATAATCAAGATAAAGCAGCATCTGAGTAGTTTTTAAGCTATTTGATTTAAAAAGGAGCCTAAGGCTCCTTTTTTTATAATTAATTTAATTGAGTACGGGAAAATCGTTGAACTTTAATTAGGTTATCCCCATATACTTGAGTAATCTTTAAAATAAATGAAGTGCAAAGAGAAATATAATGACGCTTGAGAGAACCGATCGAGTCGAAATCCCAGTATTAGCACTGCGCGATGTAGTGGTATACCCGCACATGGTGATCCCGCTTTTTGTAGGCCGTGAAAAATCAATAAAATGCCTTGAAGCGGCAATGGATAAAGACAAACAAATTTTCTTGGTTGCCCAAAAAGATGCAACTGTAGATGAGCCTGAGCAAGATGATATTTATCGTGTTGGTACTATTGCCACTGTACTTCAGTTATTAAAGTTACCAGACGGTACAGTAAAAGTTTTAGTAGAAGGTACGCAGCGCGCAAAAATTGAAGAATTTATTGATAGCGAAGAATTTTTTGTAGCTAATGCGCAGTTTATTGAATCAGAATCAATAGATGAGCATGAGCAAGATGTGTTTATTCGCAGCGCAATTAGCCAATTTGAAGGCTATGTAAAACTCAATAAAAAAATCCCACCAGAAGTACTTACTTCGGTTTCGGGGATTGACGATCCGGCGCGCCTTGCCGATACCATGGCAGCTCATATGCCATTAAAAGTGCCTGAAAAACAAAAAGTATTAGAAACCTCAAGTGTTACCGAACGCTTAGAATACTTAATGGCGCTAATGGAAGGCGAAATAGATTTACTGCAAGTTGAGAAAAAAATACGTAGCCGCGTTAAAAAGCAGATGGAAAAATCACAGCGCGAGTATTACCTCAATGAGCAAATGAAAGCGATTCAAAAAGAGCTCGGTGAACTTGATGATGTGCCAGACGAGTTTGAAGCGCTGAAAAAGCGTATTGAAGAGTCGGGCATGCCAACCGAAGCAAAAGAAAAAGCGACGGCTGAGTTAAGTAAGCTAAAAATGATGTCGCCAATGTCGGCAGAAGCCAGTGTAGTGCGCTCATACATAGATACACTAATTAGTGTACCGTGGAAAAAACGCTCAAAAGTTAAAAAAGATTTAGCTGGCGCGCAAAAAATACTTGATAGCGACCATTACGGCTTAGAAAAAGTTAAAGAACGTATTTTAGAGTACCTAGCGGTGCAACAACGTACTAACAAGCTTAAAGGGCCTATTTTGTGTCTAGTAGGGCCGCCTGGTGTGGGTAAAACCTCTTTAGGTCAATCTATTGCACGCTCTACCGGCCGTAAGTATATTCGTATGGCGCTTGGCGGTGTACGTGATGAAGCTGAAATTCGTGGCCATCGTCGTACTTACATTGGCTCAATGCCAGGTAAAATGATTCAAAATATGACAAAAGTGGGCGTTAAAAACCCATTGTTTTTACTTGATGAAATCGACAAAATGTCATCAGACATGCGTGGTGATCCCGCATCTGCATTACTTGAGGTGTTAGATCCTGAGCAAAATAGTCATTTTGCCGATCACTACCTAGAAGTTGACTACGATTTGTCGGATGTGATGTTTGTTGCTACATCAAACAGCTTTAACATTCCAGGGCCGTTACTAGATCGAATGGAAGTTATTCGTTTGTCGGGTTACACCGAAGATGAAAAACTAAATATTGCTAAACAGCACTTAATTACCAAGCAAGTTAAGCGTAATGGCTTAAAAGAGCATGAAATTGAGATAGCCGATAGTGCCATTACCGGTATTATTCGTTATTACACGCGTGAAGCGGGTGTACGTAATTTAGAGCGCGAAATATCTAAACTATGTCGTAAAGCGGTTAAAAATATTTTAATCGAAAAAGACACCACAACAGTCACTATCGATGAGCACAACCTAGAGGACTTTTTAGGGGTGCAACGCTTTGATTACGGTAAAGCAGAAGACGGCGACCGTATTGGCCAAGTTACCGGCCTTGCATGGACTGAAGTGGGCGGCGACTTGCTAACTATTGAATGCGCCGCAGTACCAGGTAAAGGTAAGCTTAGCTATACCGGCTCATTAGGTGATGTAATGCAAGAGTCGATACAAGCAGCCATGACAGTAGTACGAAACCGAGCGGAAGAGTTTCGTATTAACAGTGATTTTTATGAAAAGCGCGATATTCATGTACACGTACCTGAAGGCGCAACGCCTAAAGATGGTCCAAGTGCAGGTGCTGCTATGGTAACTGGTTTAGTGTCGAGCTTAACGGGTAATCCGGTACGTGCCGATGTTGCCATGACAGGCGAAATTACATTGCGTGGTGAAGTACTACCAATTGGTGGCTTAAAAGAGAAATTATTAGCAGCGCATCGCGGCGGTATTAAAACGGTTATTATTCCAAAAATTAACGAACGTGACCTAAAAGAGATCCCAGACAACGTATTGGCTGGCCTCGATATTCACCCAGTTACATGGATTGATGAAGTATTAAAACTTGCTTTAGTGCACCCAGTTGATAGTTTTTCAGTCGAAACGCCGAAAAACCGATAAAAAACGCTAAAAAAGTGCTTTTAGGGGCTTTTCAAATCTAAACGGTATGATAAGTTAAGCACTGGTTTTCAAGCCTAGCCCTTATGGTTACTAGGCTTAAGAAAAATATAATCGTATGAGCATAATAGTTTGCTCTAAATTTTCAAAACAGTGATGTTAGTAAAAAACAATCGCTCTTGATAACAACAATTAAAGAGGATGATATTGTGAATAAATCTCAATTAATCGATCAAATCGCAGCTGATGCTGACATTTCTAAAGCGGCTGCAGGTCGTGCACTAGATTCATTTATCGAATCAGTTACTGGCGCACTTAAAGAAGGCGACTCAGTTGCACTTGTTGGTTTTGGTACTTTTTCAGTTCGTGACCGTGCTGCACGTTCAGGCCGTAACCCACAAACTGGCGAAACAATTCAAATTGCTGCTGCAACTATCCCTGCATTTAAAGCAGGTAAAGCACTAAAAGACGCAGTAAACTAATCACTGTTTTAAACACATTAGTTGTGGCGAGTGTAAAAATACTTAATGACCACAGAAGATGAATTAAGTAACTTTACCGCCAGTTACTTCAAGTGAAAAAGCGTATCTGGTAAGATACGCTTTTTTTACATATGACAAGGTAAAAACCTTGCTCAGAAAAGAGATAAACAAATGCTTGAGAAAATCAGAGAAGGTTCGCAAGGACCTATAGCCAAAGTAATTTTAGGCGCCGTGATTTTATCTTTTGCTTTAGCAGGAATTGGTAGTTACCTAGGTCAAACCACAGAACAACCTGTTGCTGAAGTAAATGGTATTAAAATTAGTCAAACCGAATTTAATCGTGCGTTTCAAAATGAACGAGGCCGATTAGAGCAACAGTTTGGTGAATACTTTACCCAAATTGCAGCCGATCTAAATTACATGGCGCAAATACGCCAAGGTGTAATTGACCGTTTAGTACAACAAGAACTGCAAACTCAACTAGCGGCAGAGTTAGGCCTTCGTGTAAGCGATGAAAGTGTAAGACAAACCATTTTAGAATTACCTTATTTTAAAATTGGTGAAAGCTTTAACAACGACCGTTACTTGCAAGTTATTCGTCAAATGAACTTTCAACCAGACTCATTTCGCGAGTATTTACGTAAAGACATGACACGCAGCCAGCTTGTATCTGCTGTTGCGGGAAGTGATTTTGCGCTAAAAAATGAACTTGACAGTGCCATTGCTCTACAACAACAAACGCGCAGCATTGACTACCTAGTAGTTAATAAAGAAGCAATGCAAGACAGTGTTGTAGTGAGTGAGCAAGAAATAGCAGATTACTATGAATTAAATAGCGGCCAGTTTTTATCTCCTGAGCGTTTATCGGTTAATTACATAGAGCTAAAAGCGCAAGACATTACAGTTGCTTCAGTAACTGAAGATGACGTAAAAGCCTATTACGAACAAAGTAAAGCGCAATACGTTGAGCCTGAAAAGCGTCGTGTTTCGCATATTTTAATTGATAACAGTGAAGACGATGATGCAGCTAAAGCAAAAGCAGAGTCTTTATTAGCGCAATTAAATCAAGGTGCTGATTTTGCCGAGCTAGCAGAGTCATCGTCTGATGATATTGTAAGTGGCGAAATGGGTGGCGATTTAGAGTGGATAGAACGTGATGTAATGGATCCTGTTTTTGAAGACGCAGCATTTGCGCTCGAAAATAAAGGTGACTACTCAGACGTTATAGCATCAGAATTTGGTTACCACATTATTAAACTAACCGACCTACAGGCGCAGCAAGTAAAAGCCTACGATGATGTAAAAGCAGATTTACGTGCAGAACTAGAAAAAGCTGAAAAAGTAGATGCATTTTACGAAAAGCAAACAGAAATGGCCGCGCTTGCGTTTGAAATTTCAGACCGCTTAGTTGATGCAGCAGAAGCCGCGGGTGTAGAGATTAAGTCTACTCCACTTGTAGCGCTAAATGAGCTACCAGAGCCGTTAAACAGCCCTGCAGTTATTACAGCATTAACATCAGTTGATTTACTTGAAGATAAAGTAAACTCAGAGCTGATTGAGTTAGGTAATGAGCATGTTATTGTGGTGCGTGTTAATGAACATGAGCCAGCTGCCACTAAAGCACTAAGCGATGTAAGCGAGCAAATTAAAGCCAGCTTAGTTAACGAGAAAACATCAGCGCTTGCTAAAGAAAAAGCCCGTACACTCTTTGCAGAAGTACAAGCAGGCAAGAGTTTAAATGACGTTGCCGCTGAGCAAAACCTAACAGTTCGCCAAGAAGCGCAGTTAACGCGTCAGAGCTATACTGTTTCGCCAGCTATTGTGACGCAAACATTTAAAATGGCTCACCCAACTGATTCAGCAATCGTTGAGCTAGTTAATTTAAATAATGGTGATGCTGCGATTGTTGCGCTTAAATCGGTAACGAACGCTGAAGTTGCAGATAATATTGACCCACAAATTCAGCAAAACATTACCATGGCACAAGCAAACAAAAACTACATGGTGTTTATTGAGTCATTAAAAGCTCAAGCGAAAATTAACTTACCAAATGTAGCGCAAGCCGCAGAGTAAAATTCGTAATAAAATAATTAAAAGGCGCTTTTTAAAGCGCCTTTTTTGTTTGTAAAAAAGCAGCTATTAGGAAAAGTAGTTATGAGTAAGAGCAGTTATGAGTAAGAGCAGTTATTACTAAAAGAAGGTGCCAGATATCAGTAAGTGATTAACCAAACTTGGTATTTAGGTTTACAGTTGAAATATTTTTAATGCAGACACCCATTTTAAAATATTTTCAATAAAGACACCCACCCTAATATTTGTAATATCAGTGTAATTAACTATGCTCTTTTTAGTGCAATAATTAAGCAGGGTGCAACATGGCTATCGCAAGAAAGCGTCAGGTAAGTTTGGTCGATACAAAATACTATCACTGTATTTCGCGCTGTGTACGCCGTGCATTTTTATGCGGCGTAGACAACTTTACTAATCAATCGTATGAACATCG